>JALZVN010000193.1 GCA_023299965.1 Saprospiraceae bacterium
ATGCTACTATTTTTCTCTTGCGACAGGGATAGTAATGGTACGAACCCGATTTTTTTATCGGGTGAAGTAGTCTCGGCTGCAGTGTAACGGAATGTCGAGACGGGAGTGATAACGGACCCATGAATAGCCCGGTGCCATCGGCAGTCGCCCAAATAATCCATCTCGTTTTATCTAGTACAATAAAATCTATCAAAATATACCTGACATTCTCAGATGTAAGTGGTATTAATGGTATTTTTACAAAAAAAAGATTGACCTCCGTCGCATCACCTAAAATAATTTTAAAGCAGTTTTGGTCCTATGATTCATTTCGTCCATTGCAGGAAGAAATAATCAATTCTGTTTTGAATGGAGAAGACACGCTGGCCCTCTTGCCTACAGGGGGAGGGAAATCAATTTGCTTTCAGGTGCCAACGCTCTGTCGAGATGGAATCTGTATTGTGATTTCGCCGCTCATTGCGCTCATGAAAGATCAAGTCGCCAACCTACGGGCTAAGAATATTAAAGCAGAGGCAATTTATTCTGGGATCTCAAAATCTAATATCGATCGCATACTAGACAATTGTAAATTTGGAGATATCAAGTTTCTATACGTATCACCTGAAAGGTTGAAAACGGATCTCGCCATGACGAGAATATCTCAAATGAATGTCTCTTTGATCGCCGTAGATGAAGCGCACTGTATCTCTCAATGGGGCTATGACTTTAGACCTTCTTATCTGGAAATTGCTGAACTAAGGAAAGTATTTCCTGATGTACCCGTGGTGGCATTGACGGCAACAGCAACCCAAAAGGTTGTAGAAGATATTCAAGAAAAATTGGAATTTAAAAAGTCCAATTTGATGCAAAAAAGTTTTCAAAGATCTAATCTCTGGTACGTTGTAGTGCAAGAAGAAAATAAAAGGAGAAAACTTTTAGAGATACTCCAAAAAATACCTGGCTCTGGAATTGTCTATACCCGTAGTCGTAAGAAAACGGTAGAAATAGCAAAAGGTTTGCAGCACTATAACATCACCGCTGACTACTATCATGCGGGCCTGACGAATGACCAACGTTCCAAAAAACAAGAAGATTGGATCTCGGATAAAACGAGGATTATCGTGTCGACGAATGCCTTTGGCATGGGCATCGACAAACCAAATGTACGCATCGTGGTGCACATGGATTTACCTGATTCTATAGAAGCGTACTTTCAAGAAGCGGGTAGGGCAGGTAGAGATGAGGAGCAGTCTTATGGCGTACTCCTGTACAACGATGAGGATAGAACGAAGCTCGAAAGAAATTTTGAAAATAGCTATCCACCCATGGAAGAAATACGCAGAGTGTATCGTGCACTAGGCAATTATTATCAGATGGCAATAGGAAGCGGAATGGGGAGAAGTCTGGATTTTCATCTGCAAGAATTTATCAACAGATTTAATTTTGAGCCTCTACCTACTTACAATGCTTTGAAGATTTTAGAAACCAATGGATATATTTCTATCTCAGAATCTGTGTCTATTTTGGCAAAGGTGAAAGTGAAAGTATCCAAAGATATTCTCTATGATTTTTTGCTAAAAAATAAAAAATACGAGATTGTTATCAAAGCTATTTTGCGAGTCTATCAAGGGGCATTTGAGTATCCCGTAAACGTAGACGAACACAAGCTATCCAAGTTTGTAAAATTGGATAAGCGCATCTTGGTACAGCGATTTGAAGAACTGCACAAATTTAATATTATATACTATACACCTGCTAAAAATAAACCACAGTTGACCTATTTATTGCCGCGGGAAAATGCAGATGATCTAGTGCTTGATTTTAAACGACTCCAATTTCTAAAAGAGCGCTATCGTACAAATATCAACGCCGTTATTCGATATGCAGAAGAAGAAACGTGCAGGCAAGTACAACTACTAAATTACTTTGGAGAAGAGGTGGAAAAGTGTGGCACTTGCGATGTATGTAGATCTATCCGCGTTGATGGGATGACCATAGAAGAAAGTACGCGTCTAAAAAATAAAATAAGAAGAATGCTGCTTAAGGATGGCTTGACTTATGAAGAGGTAGTAGATTCGTTTCATACCAAAATAAATGCAAAAGTAGTTAGCCTTATGAGCTATTTGCTAGCTGAAAAATTTATTGTGAAGGAAAAAGATAGTCTTGTATGGGCAGATCCAAAAAAATAATCTGTTCGGTTATCAATGATTTGACTTATGATCAAAGGATGCATAGGGTTTGTACTTCTTTGTCTAAGGCGGGCTATGATGTTTTACTCATAGGAAGACTGAAAGACAAGTCCCTTGCTTTGACGGATGAATCTTATGCTCAGAAGCGAATTTTGTGTTTTAGTACCTCAGGTTGGATGATGTACATGGAGTACAATCTCCGCCTATTTTTGTATCTTCTGTTTCATAGATTTGATATTGTCAATGCGGTGGATTTGGATACCATCATGCCGGCAACTCTAGCTTCCAAATTGAAATCAAAACCAATGGTATACGATGCACATGAATTGTTTACCGAGGTTCCTGAAATAGTGAGTCGTCCCTATTTATATAAAATATGGTCTTGGATAGAAAACACTTTTGTGCCCTATGCCAAAGCAAGCTACACGGTAGGGCCTAGTATAGCAGAAATATTTGAAGAAAAATATCAACAATCTTTTGCAGTAGTTAGGAATGTGCCTTTTAGACAAGCTATGCACCACACCAAATCAGAACAAAAAATTATACTATACCAAGGAGCAATCAATGCCGGTAGAGGTCTCAAAGAGATGATAGATGCTATGGTTCATCTGGAAGAAGATATTCAGTTGTGGATTATTGGAGACGGAGATTTGTATGAAGATATCAAGGATGTTTCCTTGGGGACGATAGCGAAGCAGCGCATCAAAATGTTCGGATATATCGCTCCAGCAGAGTTGAAGGAAATGACTAAGCAAGCTTGGATAGGCATCAACCTTTTAGAAAATATTGGTTTGAGTTATTATTATTCTTTGGCGAATAGAACCTTTGATTTTATTCAAGCAGGCGTTCCTGCTATCCATATGGATTTCCCTGAATATCGCGCCATTAATGAAAAATATGCTATTGCGGAATTGGTGCCCGATCTGAGTGTAGAGGCTATTGTGAAGGCTGTAAAAACATTAAGCGATGAAGAAAAATATAATCGACTAAAGCAAAATTGTCAAAGAGCAGCAGCCGACTTATGCTGGGAAAATGAAGAAGGAAAACTGTTGGACATCTATGACAGAGTGTAAAAAAATAGGGATGCTCTTTTGAAGCAACCCTATTTTTTTAAGTTCAACACTAGGTCATCTTTCCTGCCAAATCTAAAAAGAAGGCATACTCCATCGCCGTTTCTTTAAATCGTTCAAAACGCCCTGAAGCACCACCATGTCCAGTGGACATATTGCAGTGCATCACCAATGGGTTTTTGTCTGTCTTCATCTCCCGCAATTTTGCTACCCACTTTGCAGGTTCCCAATATTGTACTTGACTATCATGTAGGCCAGTAGTGACCATCATCGCAGGATAGTTTTTCTCTTCTATATTATCGTACGGCGAGTAAGTCTTGATGTACTCATAATATTCTTTTATTTTTGGATTTCCCCATTCATCAAATTCTCCCGTAGTCAGCGGGATAGATTCATCCAGCATAGTCGTTACCACATCTACAAATGGGACAGCAGAGATGATGCCTTTCCAAAGTTCTGGACGTAGATTGATGACTGCTCCCATGAGTAATCCCCCTGCACTACCCCCCATACCAAATAGATGCTCCTGAGAAGTATAGTTGTTTGCAATCAAATGCTCTGCACAATCTATAAAATCGTAAAAAGTATTTTTCTTTTTCAACAGTTTGCCATCTTCATACCAGTGTCTTCCCATTTCCTCGCCACCACGAATGTGGGCAATCACATATACAAATCCTCTGTCCAATAAGGATAATCTTGTGCTTGAAAAATAAGGATCCAGACTATTACCATATGATCCATAGCCATATAGTAGGAGTGGGGTAGAAGGTCCTAATTTGGTGTCCTTTCTATAGACGATACTCATCGGCACTTCTGCGCCATCTCGCGCTGAAGCAAAAACTCTTTCTGAAGTATATGCACTCGCATCGAAGTCTCCCAAAACCTCTTGCTGCTTGAGCAGTTCCATATGTTTTGTGTCGATATCAAAGTCGTAGGTGCTATTCGGTGTCGTCAAGCTAGTGTATCCTATGCGAAGTAGATGGGTGTCAAAATCAGGATTCTTAGAGATGTAAGCCAAGTACGCATTGTCTGGGAATTCAATATTATAGTCCTCTCCAGAATTTTTTATTATCCGGAGATTAGTGATTCCTTTGATGCGTTCAGAAAGTACTTTGAAGTCTTTAAATAGTTCAACTCCTTCCAAGAGCACATCATCTCTATGAGCAATAACTTCTTTCCAGTTTTCTTGACCAGTTGCCTCCAAACTTGTTTCCATCAAGCGAAAGTTTTTTGCATCCTTATTCGTGCGGATGTAAAATTTATCCTCATAGTGGGAGATAAAATACTCCAATTTGTTTTCGTAATCTCTTTCTTGAAATACCTCAAACTCCCCTCTAGGCTGATCCGCATCTAGCGTTCTATATTCCGAAGCCAGCGTCGCAAAAGAGGCAATCATGATGTATTTTTTGGATTTACTTTTCCAGCAGTACGCATTATAGGTGTCATCTTTTTCGTGATACACCAGTTCGTCTTGACTTGCATCACTCCCTAGTATGTGTCTGTATATTTTATACGCTCTGAGAGACTCATCTTTCATGGTATAAAATATCGTTTCATTATCGTTTCCCCATACTGCACTACCGGTTGTGTTCGGTATCACATCACTTAGCATCTCACCCGTTTCCAAGTTCTTAAATCGGATGGTGTAAATTCTTCTACTCACTACATCTTCTCCATAGGCTAAGATTCTGTTGTTTGGGCTGACAGACTTTCCTGCTGTCTTGAAGTAGTCGTAGTTCTCTGCCAATTTATTCACATCTAGCATGATTTCTTCAGGACCATCTTTGCTACCTTTGTTTCTTGCGAAAATAGGGTATTCCTTTCCCTCTTCAAATCTCGTACTATACGAATAGCCATTTTGCATAAACGGAACAGACATATCTGTTTGCTTGATTCTTCCCTTGATTTCTTCAAATAGTTTTTCTTGAAAATCTATCGTATGAGAGAGCATGGTTTCTTTGTAAGCATTTTCAGCATTCAGGTGATCGATCACTTCTTGATCTTCACGTTGATTCATCCAGTAATAGTTGTCCACACGCGTATCGCCATGCACAGTCATTTCTTTCGCCACTTTTTTTGCGACAGGTGCAACCATATTCACCTTTTCAAACATTGCTGATTCCTTCATTTTATATCTTATACATTATTGTTGCTGCTCGTCCATAAATTTCTCGGACACAGATTATTTCTTTTACAATGACCACCAAGATAGCGCATCTTAAGTAAATCGCTACATTCTATGTAAAAGTTTTTATTGGCTTTATAAATAAGGATTTTGGGGACCTACCGCTATATGCTTTGAATGCCGGACAAGGCATTCAAAGCATATAGCGGTCGCTATGTTCCGTAGTTCGCTATTCGCTCAGTCCTACGAGCGTGCCTGACAAAAGGCACGCTCGTAGGACTGGCACCTACACAAAGCTGTCCGCCGGAAAGGCGCCCATCTTTGCTCCAGTGCCACTACTGCACAGCGCTAGTTCAAAAAAATAGAGGCAAAAATCTAGTTCTTGCCTCTATTGTAGATATATAGCTTGTATAGCTGTCTTGCCCCTCATAACGTCCTAAAACAAATAAGCCCCCACTAGAGAAAACTCCCTTGATCTGAAAGTTGTCTGCCCACTACCAAGCGCAGTATCAATTTTTCCTATTTCTGTAACTCCAATGGAAGCACGCAAAGAAACCAATAGTTTGTTTAGCTTCACTCCGACTCCTAATACGTATCCTACGTTAGATCGGTCTAGACCTTCAGTATCCAAATCAATATCCATCTCCGCAGAAGAGCCACCACTAGTAGTCGTGGCAGTGGCACTTAGTGCATAGCCTACAAAAACACCTCCAGTAATCCGCAGGCTCAATCCATCGTTGTTGCCAATGAGATTATAATTGAGTAGACCATCAAGATTTAGGTAATTATAGGTATTCTCAATATCAGTAAATTGATCTAAGGAAGCTTTTCCGCCTCTTGTATAAAAAGCAGCTTCTGGTTGGAACGACAATTTGTCTCCTAATCCTACTACATATACTGCACCTACTTGATACCCAGTGATAAATTCTTCATTGAAGTTGTCTTCACTGTTATCATCAAAAAACTTAAGACTGCTAAAATTTACGCCAGCCTTTATGCCGATTTGAGCATGTAGAGAATTAGTGATTGATAATAACGTAATAAAGGCGAAGAGAATGAATAAAATCTTTTTCATCATATTGGTTTTAGGTTCACTATCTAATGGCTCGGTAATAAATATCTAAATCGCTGACTTATTAAAAGTCGCAAAAAGCCACTATTGTTGTGCAATGCACTGATAGTCTGTGTTATAGCCCGTAGACGATTCAGTATTATACAAAAATTACTGAGTCTTCACTATATATTAAACGGCTATAATTGTGCCATTACAAGGACTTAAACTCTATTTGAAAGGAAAAATTATATCTAACCGAGTGATTATGATTAATAGAAGTTAAACTTAAATCAGCCAATGATATATGGGGATCAAGCCCAAGACTAAGGATATCAGTCCTAGTATACCTCCTAGGCTATTGAACAAGCGTGCACTCCTATCAGGTGATTTGCTATATAGGTAACAAAATATTATGGCAGATAGTCCTAAGACTACACTTATGATTTTATAGAAAGGCGCAACAGCAAATAGGTTTGGATCTAAATCAGGTTGACTCAATGCGTAATTTTTGATTTGCATATAGGTCATAGTCTGAGCTATTGCAATAAGATTAAATCCTAATAAACCACATATTAAAGAGAGTACTGCAAAGATTTGTTTGTTCATTTTGTCTGCTTGTATAACATAGTTTTGTGTAGCTAACTTATCGCCAAAGATACGCATAAAAAGTATGCTAAATTTAGCACTGCAATTTAAATATAATATAGTACAAAGTGAACACTTTTGGATAGTAGAAAAAGAGATTACGCAACTATACTTATTTATGTTTTGCTAGTGAAATTTTTAACGGTAAGGGATTGCAATATTTTTTTTAATTTTTGATAGTGTGCATATTGAAATAAAACATATACAAATTAATATCTATTTATAAAAAGATGAAATATAATTCATTGGATTCTAGGGAAGTAAGAAATAAAAAATTATCACTTTATTTTAAGAAAAATATTAATGGTTGCTTTTAAAATTGTTTCCATTTTTGAAGCATCGTTTTCACGGTTAAATATGTCATTTAGCGGACTCAAAAAAATGGAATTTTCAAAACAAAAAGGGCCTCCAATTTGCCTTAAAGAGGTATTAACAAAGCAGCAAATATTGGCTTATTTTTATGTGCAATTTTTTCCGTTTTTATGTTTAAGCGGACTTATAAAAAGAGATGAAAAATCATGAATTTTATCTCAAGCATGTCACTGTTGTTTTCTGGATACTAAATAAAATTAATCAAACTTATTTTTTAAACCGATATTACTCTCATCGAACAATGATGGCTAAGAAGCAAACTGGCACTCTTGTCTAATCTAGAAGTAATATCGAAACACTTAAATTCAATTATGAAAAAAATTTCAAATTTATTCATCCTTTTTTCTTTACTTACTTTCGGTCTTATGACCACAAGTTGCAATGATGACGAATCAGGATCTGACGGTGGTTCAGATTCAGGCTTTATTGGAGCAGTATATGCGATGAGTAATGGTGCTGGTCAAGTAACGGGAACATCAGTACAAGGAGACAACTGGGTAGCTGCTTACGGAAGAAACTCAGATGGATCTTTAGACCTTATTAGTATGACACCAACAGGTGGATTGGGAGGTGATTTCGATGGAGGAGAAGGACTTGATCCATTAATCAGTGCTTATGCACTTACAAAGTCAATTGATAACGAATTTGTACTAGCAGTAAATGCAGGGTCAAACACAGTTACTGCTATGGCTGTACAAGATGATTTTTCTCTTAGTGTTACGGATACTCAGCCTACTGGCGATGTGGGACCTAACAGTATAGCACACACACCTTCTACTATTGATGATAGAAACGGTCTAGTATATGTTTCTAACATTACTAGAGCAGAGTTTGCTACACAAGGAGAGCCAGCTCAGCAAGGTACAGTTACTGGATACTGGTTATTAGATGATGGTACATTAGCTCCAGTTCCTAATTCAAGAAGAGAATTGGCAAATAGACCATCTGCTGTACAGTTTTCTCCAAATGGAGATTTCTTGGTAGTTGCTTCTATCAACTCTGGTTCTTCAGCTTTAGCAACTCTTGATGAAAACGAATTGGTTGTTTACCGTGTAAACGATGACGGTACATTGAGTGATGCTATCGTAGGATCTGGTGCATCTACCCTTAGAGATAACGCAGAGGGAAGAAACCTTCCTTCAGCTATCGGATTCCAGATCGTTGGTGACAACTTTGTAGTGGTTACAGAAGCTAGAGAATTTAGACCAGATGGTACACCACCTGTATTCCCAGGATTACAAGATGGTTCTGTATCTACATGGCAAATAAACGGCGATGGTTCTCTTTCTGCAATCAACTTAGATGTTGCTTCAGGAGAAAACAACACGGGTAGAACGGCTTGTTGGTTAGATTTTACAAACGACGGGAATACTTTCTTTGTATCTAACGCTATCGAAGCGGGTCTTGCTTCATACAGCTTTAACAATGGTAATATTGCATTGATTGATCAAATAGCAGCTCAAGGAGTTGGTGCTACAGGTAACACGGATGATGGTGCTGCTGCATTTGCAACTACTGAAGGATGGATCGATATGTGGATTTCTGATGATGGAAATCACCTATACCAACTTCAAGGTCTAAGAGGAGCGATTTCTGTTTATGAAATCAACGGAAATACGCTTAGCCTAGTAGAAGTAGAAACTGGTGACTTACCACCTAATAACGTACAAGGAATCGTAGCATTCTAATTGAATGCTTGATGTATAATACCTAAATAAAAAGCCCTAATTTCTGGAAAGAGATTAGGGCTTTTTTTGTTTTTTTTGATTAGCTTTAGGCTAGCTCAATTAACCTTTGACTAGGGTTAGTTGTAGTACGCACAGAATCGAAAGAATTAAAAAAAAATGAATCTATAGTACTGGAAGAATTCTATTCTTTATCATTTTGGAGTCATCTTTCCAGTGATTCTTTTGATTGTCTTTCCAATAGAATTTTAAAATAATTTTCAAATATGTACGAAAGAAGTTTTCCAAAAGAGGTAGAAGTAAAAAAAGAATTAATCAAGAAAATTGAAGAAAGGTTCGAATTTAAGTTTCCACCGTTATATAAATTACTGCTACTTAATTATAACACTAGCCTATATCACTTTTATCCTACTATTAATAAATGGTTTAAAAGGTCTGGATTAGAATTAGATATATATATGTCAGATAAAAAGTTTGAGAACTTTCCATTTAATAGATTAAATTCACCTCTAAGAATTTATAATGATTTGATACAATTCTCTTTTGCAAGGAATGCGCTTTTAGACTTTGACAACTTAGCAATAGGCAATTTTGATACTGGATATTTGTATGTCGGTGTTGGTGAAGATAATCAAGATGTTGTTTTTTCTCATATTGTTGAGAATGAAAAGTTAATTCCTCGTAAACTAGAAAATGACATATTTCAATTTATTTCAAAATACAAAATTACTTTACCATTGAGTTCTGAAAATATGGAAAAAGGAATGTTAGAGAAATATTGGTTAGATGAGAATATGAAAATTCTTTTAGATATAAAAAAATTTCAGCCAATAGACTCTGAAGAAGAGTATATGAAGTTGGATAATTTAGTTGACATTATTTATAACGAAGTAATTGCTTATGTTCAAAGTTAATATCACTGTTTCGGTTCATAGAGTCATCTTTAATGAGGTGAAGAAACGATTAGAGGATGAAGAAAGAAAAGAATCTAAATTATATCAAGACATTATAACACAATTTTATGTTCAACTTTTAAATATTTCTGAATCACTAAAATATAATCCTTACACTTTTCCCGAACTGATTTCAGGGTACAGATATATTATGAACTATCCTATTAATTTAATTTATAAGATTGAAGATGATAATGTTTGGATTGTAGATGGAATTACATATGAAAGATGGAACGAAGTGTACCAGAGCTATTTAAAATTGCCAATTGGAGAAGATAGAGAGGATGTGTAGAAAATACAACTAATAAAGAATATAAAAACAAAAGAATTAAACCACAATTATGAGAAATAAATTTTTTGTAAGTATTGTTATCCTTTTGTCATTATCATCATGCACTAGAGTGTTGATGCTAGCGATGGGAATGCAGCAACCAGAGTATAAGACGGATGAAGAAGTCAAAGAGTATGCCCAAAAAGTATTTGATTACGAAGGGGATATTTTGAGAATGAAATCATTTAGTCGGGATGGGGAAGTTAAATCTGTATCTAAATCACTTCCCGCACTGATGTATTCAGATAATGGAAAGCTTCATAGATTTACTACTTCATGTTTGCGTAATTATGCAGCCATTATTCAAGAAGTAAAATTGGATGAATATCATTCGCGTATCGACACCAGTTATCTTATTGATGATTTGATAGAGAAATTGTATCATGTTGAGGGAGACGAGTTCTCTATTGCTGATGAAACATTTGTTGTCTTTTATTCACGATTTATTGGCAATCTTAATAAAAATACTGTTATTCCTTGGATGGAGGAGATTGAAGATGAAATGAGAGTACCAATTGTTTTTGTTAATTGTGATTATTCAGAGGAGTGAAGATGACTAAGCTATTGCATTGTTTTTAATTGGCTTACCAAACTAAAAATTTAAACTACTTTAATAAGGTACTTGCAACTTTATTGAATAAATTTATGTCATTTGTATTGTCAATTTCTCTTGTCAAGTTTGTTTTAA
>JALZVN010000194.1 GCA_023299965.1 Saprospiraceae bacterium
ACAGGTCTGACCATCACACCTTGATCTAGCATTTTGCTTTCAAATTCTTTTTCGCCAATTGGTGGCTTAGTAAGAATAAAATTACCTTGAGAAGGCCAAAAGTGTACCCCGATTTTCTCTAGCTCCGTGTGCATGTAGGCTCTCTCCTTTTGTACAAGATCTACGGTCGCTTGAATAAATTCGGTATCTCCTAATGCTGCTATTCCAGCCTCTAGAGAAAGCTTGTTGAGGATAAATGGCTTGCAAATTTGATGAATATAGTCTGCAATTTTTTCTGTAGTATAGAAATACCCAATCCGCATCGCAGCTAGGCCATAAGTCTTAGAAAAACTATTGATCCCAATGACCTGCTTACCAGCCTTGACGTATGGCATAGCTGTAGTGAAGTCGGGTGCATCTGCAAAGTGCCAGTATACCTCATCCAAAACCAAAATCACATGCGAGGGCAAGCGATCAATAAGCTTGTCTAATACAGCTTTAGGAATGTAGCTACCTGTTGGGTTATTAGGGCTAGTCAAAAACACCAACCTAGTATTGTCATTAATCTTAGCCAAGATAGCTTCGACATCGACTTCAAAATTAGGTTCTAATAAAGGAACATCATGAATAGTCGCTCCCTGCCACTTCGCAACCATTTGATAGATCAAGAAAGTAGGATTCGAAATGATGCATTCATGTCCCTCAGACATAAAGGCGCGTATGATAAGCTCTAAAGTCTCCGAGCCACTATTAGCTACTACGAATTGTTGCTCTGCTATTTCATTGTCATAATAGTCCGCTAAGGCTGCGCGTAATCTCGCATCGGTACGATCCGGATATAAATGCAGCTTTTGCGCGGCAGCTTGTATCGCCGCGATAGCTTTAGGGGACGCTCCAATGGGGTTCTCATTCGAGCTTAACTTATACATTTTTTGAGTCTGCGACTTTATCTCTGCGAGCGTCTTTCCTCCCTTATATGGATTGTTCACTTTGAGGTAGGACTTGTATATATCTATGGTCTTATTCTTATCTTCCAAAACTATTTTTTTGCTAAAATAAGCTTTAATTAACAATGGTGCGCTAATAAATGCTAAATCAATGGCTAGTATTATCTTTAAAAAAGGCACCAATGCTATGCAAAGCATTGGTAATTAAGTACATAATATTATGCTGTTGAATTATTTTACAAAAATTGTTGCCCTATTTATGATAGAATCCTTGTTGCTAACAACGCTCCTCTTATTCTGAAGAGTTCTTAAATGCGCTATTTATAGTATCATCCATCAGCCTTTAGTTCTTTTTTACAAGGAGCCTACTTTGTCCTTTTGTCAAAGTAACTTGCTATTTGTCTTATGTTGAGATCAAGCCTCTTTTCAATAAATAAACCAAGTCTCTAAGCTAAAGCATTACATTTTGTATTTTTGTACTAAAAAGAATGACATTGAGATATATAGGGCTTTGGATGTTGATGATGGTGGTGACTATTGGCTATGCACAAGACAGACCAGTAGTAGTGACTAGTGTGTCCATTTTGCAAGATATGGCAGAATTGATTGGAGGGGATGAATTTATAGTACAGTCCATCGTGCCTATTGGCTCAGATCCACATCTCCACGAACCCACCCCGAGAGATGCTAAGATGGTCGTAGGGGCTGACCTTATATTGGTCAATGGATTGACCCTCGAAGGCTGGCTCAACGAACTCATCGACAATGCAGGATCGGAGGCAGAAGTGGTTACAGTGACCTCTGGTGTGCAAGCCATCGAAAGCCAGACCTATAAAAATTCAAGTGATCCCCACGCATGGATGGATGCCAGCAATGGGATCAAGTACATCAAAGTGATTAAGGATGCTTTTATCAAACTCAAGCCTGAGTCTCGGGAAATATTCGAATTTAACTACGGTGTGTATAAACAACAGTTAGAGGATTTAGACAATTATATATTCGAAGCCATGGCATCCATACCAGAGCAGCAGCGGATTTTGATTACCTCGCATGATGCCTTCCAGTATTATGGCAGACGATATGGGATTAGACTAGAAGCGCTCTTGGGGACTTCCACTGACGCCCAAGCACAAACTTCAGACATGACTAGAGTCAACAATGTGATTCGTGCTAATAAGGTACCCGCTTTATTTGTAGAGTCTACGATCAACCCCAAGATGATCAAGCAGATTGCAGCAGATAATGATATTGTGATTGGAGGCCACCTATATGCAGACTCGATAGGAGAGGAAGGGTCAGGAGCAGATTCTTATTATGATATGCTCAAGCACAATACGGATGAGATAGTACGCGGATTGACCAAGCCAGCAGAGGCACAAAAAGATACAGCAGAGATAAAATCACCTTCTTGGATGCTGTGGGTAGGCTTGGCATTGTTGCTCATAGCTGGTTTTTTTATTCTTAGCAAAAGTATCAATAAGAACTAATGAGGCTAGAAGATTTTATGTCGAGCAAGAGATCGAATTTTGCCGATGGACGCCTAAACTTAGATAAAGCATAATGGAAAGAGATATTGCCATTTCCGTCAAAGGACTCAGCGTGTCGTATGAGCGAAAGCGTGTTCTGTCCAATATATTTTTGGAGCTCAAAGCAGGTCGCGTCGTAGGCGTCGTAGGCCCTAATGGAGCAGGCAAGTCAACGCTCTTCAAAGCTGTCCTTGGGTTGATAGAACCTAACACGGGGCTCATTCAGATTCGTGGTAAAGATCCAGATAAGGTGCGTAAAGAAGTAGCCTACGTACCGCAAAAGAATGATGTAGACTGGTCATTTCCAGCGACCGTGATGGATATCGTGCTTATGGGACGCTACCCATTCAAAGGCGTATTTCAACGGCTTTCCAAGGAAGACAATGACATCGCCATGGAGGCCCTCAAAGAGGTCGGGATGGAAAAATACAAAGATCGTCAGATCGGAGAACTATCCGGTGGACAACAGCAGCGAGTATTTCTAGGTCGCGCCCTCTGTCAAAACGCACAAGTATTTTTCTTAGACGAACCCTTTGTAGGCGTAGATATCCTCACCGAAGAAAAGATCATCACTATACTCAAAAAGTTAGCTTCACAAGGTAAGTCGCTTCTAGTCGTACATCACGATTTGGGTTCGGTACAAGATTACTTTGACGATGTGATTTTACTCAACCAGCGCCTCATCGCCTACGGTCCGACGGAGACCACCTTCAATGATGAAAACATCAAGCGCACCTATGGAGGACAGCTTCCTGTACTACACAAGATGGGTGAAATCGATTGATGACCGACTGGTGCGAAGCAATTATGTTTTTTGCGTCTCCTATTAAGAACGAAACCGGCGTAAACTTTCGACAGTTTAGATTAGATCCTCACGGAGTCATGTCACTTTAAATTTCAAATGGTATGGCACTTTTCTGCTTTTCTGAAAATATTTTGGGCGCACCATCGAGCTCCACTGAAAAAGTGTCGCGCTCTGGCCAGGCTATGCGTGACTTGGTCCTACGGACTGCCGAGAAAATTTCGGCATCACTTCTATCCTTTTCGCGAGGCTGTGCTAGTATATTAGCACCTTGCTTCTTTACTGGGATGAGGCGTACATATTCATATCTACTGTATCAGCACCTATATAAATTACAGCATTAGGATTGTATTTGCAAAAATGATGGAAGGATTTCATGAGAGCTAACGAATGGGTAAATAGAGCCAATTTTATTTTAGTATCTTCTAATATGATTAGGTTTGTTTAAACGAGATTTTCAAAAAGATAAATTGATTCTAGCCGATGGCGGAGATTTCGATAGCAATTTATTGAAGAATTAAAATTATACATTGAAAATAATTTAAATAAAGAAGATCTAAGTGTTGATTCTTTAGCAAGCGTATTTTTCATTAGTAGCAGAACTTTACATAGGAGAGTGAAATCAGTAACCGCCTTGACACCAAGTAAATTTATCAAAGAAATTCAATTGCAAGCTGCTAGACGGATCCTTGAAGATAATCAACATATATCTATTTCAGATGTAGCCTATAGTGTTGGATTTCATCAACGCTCTACCTTCGCTGTCCATTTTAAAAAGAGATTTGGGATAGTATTTCAGAGACTCTAATCATTTAGATACTCAGTAGACTTTATTTGTTAAGCCTAATTTATCCCCCTTCTTCTTTCTATGATTAATCCAGTGCAGACGTCTGTCTTGACTCCTCATCTTCTAATGAATACATTCTAGAAATAGCTCCAAATCTCCAGTTGTAGCCTCATATACATTCTAGCAATAATATCACCATTCTGAAAATATAACAATTTATATTCATTTTATTTTTGATGTTTAAATGTTGATATAGAATGAGTTATGATGAATGAATTGAAAATATATTACAATTGACGCTGTCACAAAATGCAATTATTCGTATATTTATATCCCGATAAAGGCAAGAATATTGAACTCTAAATAGATGCTAGTACTAATAGCTTAATTGTTAATTTTAAATTGGTTTTTTTTGTGAAAAAAACATGGTCCATTCATAATTGTTTGATTTTGTGCTTTTTGCTGTTCTGCAGTATGAGCTGTTGGGCTAATCAAGATATCAACCCATCTACTATCTTAGCAAAGTATCAACTAGCGAAGCGAAATCAACAAAATAAAGAGAATGTAGAATCAATTGAACTTGCCGAAGAAGGGCTTCAATTGGCAATTTGTGCGGATTATTTATTAGGCGAGTTTTATCAGCTCCTATCTCTTAATTATTCTGATCTAGGAGAAGGTGACCTAGCCATCAAAAATATTAATTTGGCTATCCAATCTTTTAAAAATAAAAATCAACCTAAAGCTCAATTCAAATCTTTAAATATCCTTGTTAGGTTACATCTCAACAATGGTTCATTACTCGAAGAAAGAAAAGTATTGGATGAAGCTTTGACGGTAGCACAACAACTAAATGAACCCGCCAAAATATTTGACACTCAAAACGCAATAGGTCTAAACTACTATTATCAAGGAGATTACGAAAAGGCCATCCAATACTTCATAAATAATAGTAAGAAATTGGATAAGCATGAGCGCCTTGGCCAACAACAATTAAATAATTTTAGATCCATAGGCATTATGCACTCTGTCATGGAGAATAATGATAAAGCGATAGCATTCTATAATAAAGCTATAGCTGTAGGCCAAAAGCATAAGCTCCAATCCCAACTACCAACTACCTATTACAATATTGGTTTGATTTATATCTCGGATGGTAATTTTGGAGAAGCTGAAATAAATCTTGAAAAGGGCTTGAAAATAGCCATGGAATTAGGGGATCGCAATGAAGTTGCATACACCAAGTTAGCTCTAGCAGATTTGTTTGCGGAGATGGGTAGGTTCAAAAAAGCAAAGTTGTATGCACATAGCTCCCTAATATATTTCAAACAAAAAAACTATTTGATTGATGAAGGGCAGACGCATGGGCTGTTGGGTAAGATCTATTTAGACAATAATGAAGAAGAAAAGGCTTTTGAATATCTCAAAAAAGCAGAGACTATTTTTGTTAAAGCAGATAACAAAGCTTTACGACTCCAAATATTTGATCAGCTCGCTCATGCCTACGCCAAGGTTGAAAATTTTGAATCAGCATTTGAATATCAAGAAAAGCAAATAAAGCTTGAAAAGATATTGTCCTCCAATGAAAAAGAGCAAGCTGTCATCGCCTTACAAACGAGGTACGAATCTGAATTGCAGTCTAAAGAGCAAGAATTAAAAATCGAAACACTACAAGAAGAAAAACAAAATAAAAGTCAGCATTTTTTGTATGCCTGCTTAATCGGATTCTTACTACTACTTTTAAGTGGTGTGTTATGGAGCAATAGTCGAGAAAAAAACAAAAGAAATACTGAGCTTCTCATAGCTAAGATTGCTGCTGATAAAGCAGCTCGTGCTAAGTCCGAATTCCTTGCAACTATGAGTCATGAAATTCGAACTCCTTTAAATGGAGTAGTCGGTATGGTCAATGTTTTGCACAAAGATAATCCTAGACCTGAGCAAAAAGATAACCTCGATATACTGAGGTTTTCTGCAGATAATCTTTTGAATTTGGTGAACGATATCCTCGATTTTGCCAAATTCGAATCTGGACACATTCAATTAGAACGAAATCCTTTTGATATTAAGGCATATAGTTTGCAAGCTTTTTTAGCTTATGAAAGTGGGACAAGTGAGGCTAAAGTGCAAATACACTTAGATATGAATCTCGATAAGTTGGATAGAAAAGTTGTCGGTGATGTGTATAGATATAATCAAGTGATGAACAACTTGGCGAATAATGCTATGAAGTTCACAGAGAAGGGAAGAGTGGATGTCAAGATAAATATTTTAGAAAAAACGCAAACTGATGTCAAAATTAGATTTGAAGTTTGTGATACAGGTATTGGTATTTCTAAAGAAAAGCAAAAAACAATTTTTGAAAAATATACACAAGCTAATTCTAACACTACACGATTGTATGGTGGAACAGGTTTGGGTTTGAATATTTCAAAAGAGATAGTAGAACTACATGGTTCTGAGCTGAAGCTGGAAAGTGAATTAGGGAAGGGGAGTCGTTTTTACTTCGATATCGTTTATCCATTAGAAGAGCTTATACCGAAAGCTGCATCTCGTATGGAACCTGAGGCGCCAAAAATAAAAGATTTGAATAAAATGAAAATCTTACTAGCAGAAGACAATAAAGTTAACCAGTTGGTAGCCAAGCGTATTCTTGAAAAATGGAATGTAGATTTGACAATAGCTGAAGATGGTCTAGTGGCGCTAGCTGCTTACAAGGAGAATAAATTTGATTTAGTTTTGATGGATATTCAGATGCCAAACATGGATGGAATTGAATGTGCAAAATGTATCCGTGAACTGCCAAATGGGAATGTCCCTATTTACTCTATGACTGCCTCTACATTAAGCGTTGAATTGAAAAAAGAGTATGCTAGATTGATGGACGGTCATGTGGGAAAACCTTTTAGCCCAGAAGGTCTCTATCAGCAGTTATCCTTACATGCTCCAGGTCAAGGTACGGTTTCCACTTCTTGATGTGTCAAAATTAAATATCAGATAACTCACCTGACTATATAGATATTCCTTTACTTTGCGATTCAATGTAAAATACATATCTCTATGAAACTCCTGAAAACGCACTATCATCCTGGTGTACTTCCATTAGAAAACAAAACAGTTTTCATAAGACTAGCTACCCGAAGTATAGTTACTAAAGGAGATTCTATATTACTCATGTATACTCAAAGATACGAGGACTATAGCTTGCCAGGTGGAGGGCTAGATGAGCACGAGGATAAAACTCAAGGAATGAAACGGGAGTTAACTGAAGAGACAGGCGCTCAGAATATCCATAATGTTAAACCATTTGGAGTTTATGAAGAATATCGACTATGGTACAAGCCAGACTTTGACGTTCAGCACATGATCTCATATTGTTATACCTGCGATATAGATAAGGAATTGGGCACTCCCCAACTAGAGTCTTACGAAATGAAAAACGGTATGGACGCTCGCTGGATCAACATCCATGAAGCGATAGCGCATAATGAAAATACTATGTCAATAAGTACGAAAAAAGGACTGTCCATCGAGCGTGAACTATTTTTACTGAAGCGCATCGCGGATAAAATAGCCTAAAAACGATTAGGCCTAATGGTCAATAGTCAAAATTAATAATATTGACAGTCTCCCAACTCACATCATCCATTGGATGTATTTGATCTATACTCTCTACTTCTGGATCGAAGAGAAAAGCTTCCTCTACTTGAGCCGGGCTGTCTAATATTATTTCTTCTATATTGAGTATTTGAGCTGTAGCGATAGTTTCGTATCTTTTCTTTTGCTTGAGTTGGAGCTGGAGATCAACCACATATTCTTTAGGATACCAGAGACCTTCTATTTTTTGATTGCGAATTTTATTATTTGTTTCAATACCCTCTACGGTAAATCCCAATATGGTTTTCAATAGAACATTGATAATGCCAGGTATTTTCAATTTTGCGTTATAGTCTATTGCTACGATGGCTAGATCTTGATAGTCTAGGTAGACACTTCCAGTATAAAACCCACCATCTACTTTTCTTTTATTCGAAAAATTTATTTTAATGAGTTCTCTACCCTGAAAAGTAGTTTGTTCTCCAAAAGTATATTTAAATTTTTTGAAGTATTCACTATCGAAAAATGGATTGTTGGGAATACTCTTACATTCTTTTATGGCCACTGTTGGCCCCGATCCGATGATGCCATTAATGTCGATAGAAGCACCGTCACTACCAAATGAAGCACTGTTGCCTTCGCCATTAGTGTCTTCCACGTCGGAGCCTTCTGCAGATACCAATTCTTCTTCCTCTTCTAGATCTGGATTTTTTCTCTTTTTCTTTTCTTGTCTTTTTTCAGCCCGCTTAGCCATTTTTAGGAGCCGTTTACTCTCTTCCAATATAGAATTAAACTCACCCTCCGTTTTTTCACGGTGGAGCAACAGTTGAGAGTCTTCTTTTAGCGTGTCATTGGCAAACTCCGAAAAGTAAGTTTTGAACACCGATTCACCTAGCGTATAAGAGCCATTCTTGTCATTGACTAGAGAAGATCTTGTAGCGAAAAATGCTCGCGTCTCGAATGGGTCAGTAACCATCAAGCTAGGATATTTTTCGAGCGCTTCTTTGATATACTCGAGTGGAGAAAGTGGTCTGACGACTATTTCCGTCAGTTCATATTCGTAGGGTTTTAGGCTGATAGTATAGATGTCCACATTAGGATCTATACTGATCAGCGTATCTATATATCCAATATAACTTATCTGTATTTCGGTCTGATCTTCCTTTAGATTTATTTCAAATTGACCTTCATTATTCGACATCGTTCCAGTAGTGCTGTTAGGTACTGCGATGGATGCGAAGGATAAGGCTTCCTTACTAGCTTGATCCGTGATGGTGCCAGTGATGGTGGTCTGTCCAAAGGATAAAAACGGAAGCGCAAAAAATAAAAAAGTGAATAGTCTCATTCGAATTTGTTTGTGAGTTTGGTATAGTCTCTAAAAGACGTGATAAATATACAAATTGTAACACGGATGTACGCATGAATTTTTCAGACACTTTAGATTGATGTTTTTCAGTAATGTTTTGTTGGGGCTCTATACGGGCTCTCCGTTTGTACTCGGCACTCCCTCAGTGGATTCAGAATATGGCTGACTAGTATTCGCTCGTCCGCTCATCCGTCG
>JALZVN010000195.1 GCA_023299965.1 Saprospiraceae bacterium
AGCTGCGATAGTGCGATCACAGGCACAGCTAGTTCCTTTGCCAATCCTTTTAGGGATCGAGAGATCATACTTACTTCCTGTTCTCTATTACCATCTCCAGAACCTTGCATCAGCTGCAAGTAATCAATGATGATCATCTGGATATCACTTTGCATCTTCATTCTTCGGCACTTGGCTCTGAGTTCGTAGATGTTCAAGGCTGGTGTATCATCGATGATGATGGGTGCGGCGCCAATTTTTTCGGCAGCACTCATCAGTCGCTTCCACTCGTCATCTTCTAATTGACCATTTCTAAGCTTACTACCTTCTATCGCTGCTTCTGCAGAGATAATTCTCATGGTTAACTGCACACTTGACATTTCCAGTGAGAATAGCGCCACAGGTTTGCCAAAATCTAAGGCTGCATTTCTAGCCAAAGACAATACAAAACTGGTCTTACCCATACCTGGTCTAGCTGCTAGGATAATCAAATCTGATGGTTGCCATCCACTGGTCAATCTATCGAGATCGGTAAAACCTGTAGGAATACCAGTGAGACCTTCTTCTTTTTTGGATACTTCTTCTAATTGCTTCATAGCGCGTGCTACTAGCGTAGAGATAGGCTCAAAACTCTTGGTCAAGTTCTTCTCTGTGATCTTGAATAGGGCTTTCTCTGCTTTATCTAGGAGATCGAATACATCGGTAGAGTCTTCATAGGCATCATTAATAATGGTAGTAGATGCTGAGATCAATTCTCTTTGAATATGCTTTTGTGCGATAATTCTCGCATGAAATTCTATGTTGGCAGAAGAGGCGACGCGATTTGTCAATTCTACGAGATAGTATGCTCCTCCTATTTTATCCAGATCTCCTTGTTTTTTTAGAGTTTCTGTGACGGTAAGTAAATCTACTGGTTGCGATTCCTTGAAGAGGGTTTTGACACTTTTGTAGATCAAACTGTGTGCTTCTAGATAGAAACTTTCCTCATTTAGAATATCAATCACAACAGCAATGGCATCTTTATCCAACATGATGGCACCAAGCACTACTTCTTCCAAAGGTATAGCCTGTGGCTGTACCTTACCATAAATCATATTGGAGTACTGATTGCCCTTGCGGACAGACTTTTTCTCTGAAATACGGAAACTTTTCTTTTGCTCTTCCACTGCTTGCTAATACGTTTGATTCTTTGATTCCTAATGTCCACAAATGTAAGCTATATTTAATGTAATCAGTAAAAGAACAACAAAAGACGGGGAGACATAATTGTTAACAAATGCAGAGGACTGTGGATAAGATGTGGAAAATCATGAAGTATCAGTTGGTTCTAGTTTATATCAGTACACAATTGTCAATTTGTGGATTTGTGGATTTGTTTATTTAGGGTGTGTAACTAGACAGTTACTCCCTACTTAAGTAGAGCCTACAATTTTAAGAATTTTTGAGTCAGGGATCGGTAGGGTGACCCGATAGGGTCAGTCCTGATCTTTTGTCTAGACCAGCGTTTGCTTGAGGGGAAAGGCTGGCGTCGAGACAATAGGTCAGGACGGGAGCGAAGCGCACCCCGATAGAGCCCGGCCTCAGAAGCCGAGCATATCTGTAAAGCTTGATGGGCTAGCAGAAGAGAGTGCTAGAGGGACTCCCAAAAGAGCTACCTAGTTATTAAGATTTGCCAATTTCTTTTTGACTATCTCTATCGCATCATGCTGTGCTTCGATGGTTTCGTTCATCCGGCTTTGCTCCAGTATGTTGTTTTCTATATTGGCTTTTGCATCTAGAATCTTTTGTTCGTAATCCACAATAGCCTTCTCATAATTTTCTTTTTCTTTTCCTAGTTTTTTGAGGTCGATATTCATCTTTTTGAGGTTCTTCTCTTCCTCATCAAGCTCCATAATAGTGTATTCTTTGGCTACTTCTAGACCAAAATTTAGTAGCACTTTTTGCGCTTCATCAAATTCATTAGGATTGGAATAGGAATCCAAAAACTGGTCTTCTAATTCGAACCAAGAATAAAAGACGACATTATCTCCTGATTCTTCAAAACGCACATATATATTTTGCAAGCCAGAAGAAGAAAAACCGGAGATATTAGGCGCAATAGTCAATTGATCTTCTGATTTTTTAATTTTCTTAACCTTTGAATTGAAGCTCTTGGCATAGCTTTTCCAAACTTTTTCGACAATTTTGCTGTCCGAGTTAGGAATTTCTAAAATGAGCGCGTTGTTGGATCCGGTGGTCATCACTTTCTCTGCTTCGACAATTTGAGCTTGAAGCGTATTAATAAAGAAGAAAATAGATAATAAAGTTAGAATTCTGTACATCTTGTGAATTTTTAATAATAACACAGCGTTATAAAAATGAGTTTCCTTTGATTAGGGATTTGTCTGATTAAACTTGCATAGTTTTTGCCATATTTAGTTTTAATCCTGTAAAAACTTCAATAAAACCAATGAAATTATTACTTACAACGCTAATCAGTTTGATTTTTATTGCATTGTCAGTAGTGTACACACCGCTGTATGCTCAAGATAGTAATAAGTTGACAAAAGCAAATAATCTCTTCAAGGCAAAGCGGTTTGCTGAGGCTATTCCATTGTACGAAGAAATCCTAGAGAGAGACTTCAATAAAAACATTTTACTAAAACTTGGTCGCTGCCACAGACAGGTCAACAATCTGCCAGAAGCGTTAGAGCACTTCACAACTTTAATGGCACAGCCTGAGGTAAAATCCAGTCAGCAATTGGAATATGTAGAACTGCTAATCATGAATGGAAACTTTAAAGAGGCGAAGCAATTCTTAGCCGAGGTTCCCTCTACAAATACTAATATGAAACAGATCTTGAACTTGACCAGCATGATCAACAACAACTTTGAAATCGAATCTCTATTTCAAAATGTGACTCTTACAAACTTTGCGCATAATACCCCACAGAATGATGAAAATTCGCCATTTTTCCTAGAGGACAAGATGGTCTTCACTTCTGACAAATCATTAAGTGAAAAATTAAAGAATAAAAGTGGGATGACTGGTCGTAGTTACTATAAAGTATGGGAATCGAAAATCATGGAAGATACTTTTAAGTCACCGAGTACTTTAAGCAATACAGTAAACGCAACGAACAAGAATACCGCGAATGCTGTATTTGACATGAAGCATCAAGAAGTAATTTTTACTAAAAATGATAATACAAAAGATAGGAAGTCATTTTACAATATGCAACTGTACTCCAGTGAGATAAAAGGCAAGAAGTTTGGCAAAGCCAAAAAGCTTTCTGTCAATAATCCTCAATATAATTTTGTGCACCCTGCTCTATCAAAGGATGGGAAAACCTTACTTTTTGTATCCGATAAAAAAGGTCAAGGAGGTACGGACATCTTCGTATCTAAGAGGACTAAAGATGGTTGGAGCAGACCCAGAAATGTAGGAGAATTGATCAATACTGAGTTTAATGAAGGGTATCCTTTCTTGGATGAAGCAGGTAACTTATATTTTTGTTCAAAGGGACATTCTGGTCTAGGCGGTTACGACATTTATTTTGCTGAGAAAGATATAGTCGACAATACTTGGAAAAAGCCTAAAAATCTGGGTAAGCCATTCAATAGTCAGCATGATGATATTTCGATATTCTTAAAGAACGATGGAAAATCCGGAGCCTTTACTTCTTCTCGAGATGGCTCAGATGATATCTTTTTGTTTACTATCGATGATATAACTAAGTAAGCGCTTATTTCTTGCTACACTAATAATTATACCATATAGCATAGTCCAACAATTCTAAATTGGTATCTTCACCCTAACAAGTATCTCAAACGAAAAAGGAGAAGTATGGAAGCAGTGCTAGCACTAGATAATGTAAGAAAGGCGTATGAAAACCACATTGCTGTGGATGGCGTCAGCTTTGAAGTTCCAAAGGGTTGCATTTTTGGTCTATTGGGACCAAATGGTGCAGGTAAAACTTCTCTGATCAGGATAGTTACTACGATAACTAAAGCAGATAGTGGAAGTGTGTATTTGAATGGTGAAGTACTGAATAGCACGCATCCATCCCAAATAGGCTATATGCCTGAGGAAAGGGGTTTGTACAAAAAAATGAAAGTAGGTGATCACCTAATCTATCTAGCTCGCCTGAAGGGAATGAGTCCCAGCGATGCTAAAAATTCTATTACGCGCTGGATGGAGAAATTTGAGATAGAAAACTGGTGGGACAAAAAAATAGAAGAGCTCTCTAAGGGGATGCAACAGAAGATTCAATTCATAGCTACTGTATGTCATAATCCTCCCTTACTCATATTGGATGAACCCTTTTCGGGATTAGATCCAATCAATACAAATCTAATAAAAGAGGAGATTCAAAATCTCAAGAATGCAGGCACGAGTATTATTTTTTCAACGCATAGGATGGAACAAGTAGAAGAGGTATGTGAGGAAATCGTGCTAATCAATGCAGGCAAAAAAGTACTGGAAGGATCGGTCAAGGATGTCAAAAGTCAATTTAAGGAACATAAATATCAAATCGAATTTGATGGAGGGATTCCAACCACTGTGCTTGACGAGTATGACTTGCTAGAGCAAAAGGATCATTCTTTCATTGTTCAACTAAAAGATGAACGAGAATCTAACTACTTGCTTAAAAAGCTTATAGACTCTGGTACGCATGTCAAATCTTTTAGGGAGATACTACCTACCCTGAATGAGATATTTATCCGCCAAGTAGATTATAAACCAAGCAATTAAAAAAATGGACTTCACAGCTAAAACAACATATATCGGAGAATTGCGAACGGAGGCAATTCACTTAAAGAGTGGAACACAGATGCTGACGGATGCCCCA
>JALZVN010000196.1 GCA_023299965.1 Saprospiraceae bacterium
ACATGTGAGTATTTTTATCTATTTTAGGTATTGATGAATGAATTGTAGGATTCTATTGAATGCTTGATGTATATACCCAAATAAAAAACCCTAATTTTTGGAAAGAGATTAGGGCTTTTTATAAATTGGTTTAAAGTGCTGGCACTTTTGTGTGATCAATTCTACTATCTCTGTACAAAAATGTAACCATTCATTATTGTTCTGTTCCTATCATTTACCTGTAGCTGATAAAAGTAAGTTCCACTCGGTAATGTGCCGCCTTTATTTTGGTTGGTTCCGTCCCAATCATTTTGATAGTTTTCGCTGCTAAATACTTCATCGCCCCATCTATTAAAAATACAAATATGGTTGTCGAGGTACTTCTCAATACATGGTACTACGAATGTGTCGTTGATACCATCATTATTTGCAGTAATAATTGTTGGAGCAATGCACTCTGCATTTGCACCAATATTTATGAATACCGTGGCTTCGTCACAATTATCTGGGCAAAACATTTGACAAATTTCATAAGAATAACTATCACTTCCAACAAAATTTAAGAAAGGTTCATAACTAAATGTGCCGTCGTTGTTTAATTCAAGCACACCATTTTTTGGATTAGAGAAACTGCTCACTGTAAATTCATTTGAATTAGGATTATCATTTAATATCACATCCTCAAATAGAGTATTGTTCGTTTTGGTAGTAAACAAGTCATCATCCGCTAAGGGGGCATCATTGTAGGTGATGGTAATCGTATCAATTGAAAAGTCTACGCAAGCCCCATTACTCAAAATCCATTCAAATTGATTTATTCCTGTTTGGAGATTAGTGACGATTGATTGTGCTTGATTTGGATTTTGTATGTCAGATTCACTGTCTGGATTTATGTTAACCCATCTTCCTTCTCCATTTGCAGGTTGATCTGCTGTCAGTACAAAGTTGTTGTCGCATACTATTTCATCATTTCCTGCAAAGGCAACATTTTCTAGATTTTCATCTACTTTTACATCTATTATATTAGAATGCTCAGAAGTACAATTATTATTATTACTAGCTATAGCATAATATCCACCGTTATCTTCATTATCAGCGTTAGGAATAGTGAGTGTCGTTCCTTGTCCAATCTCGGTATCGTCTACGGATCTAAACCACTTGTAGAATTGTTCAGGATCCGGGTTGTTTATCATTAACGTAATATCACCTCCCATACATACAGAATCGTCAGTCAATGCAATAGGTGTCTCAGGCGATATATTTATATCAATAATAGTTTCTACAGTTGTACTGCAACCATTTGCATCTAAGACTTCAAGAGTATAGAGACCATTAATAGATTCGCTATCAATTAATATAGTTGGATTTTCGAGATTTGAAACGTATCCATTTGGACCAGCCCATATAAATGTAAATGGAGCTATTCCTCCACTAATGTTACTATGCACCTCTAGGGTGGATTCTAAGTCATTGCATTCTGTGCTATTGTTTTCTATACTTGCTACTAATGCATCACTTACTTCTACAACTATCGTATCTTTTACACCATACAAACATATATTATTTGCGGAATTGATGTTAACCACAAGTGTAGTAGTTTCGGTGGCAGTGAATATCATTTCATTAGAAGTTGAAAGTATTTCATCGCCTCCTAGTTCTATCCAAGTGAATGTGATGTCCGTAAAGTTTGTATTTCCTACTAAGGTGACTTCTTCTCCTGGGCAAAGAAATCTATCATTTCCAGTAACTTCTAATTGTGCATCAAAACATTCTAATAGTGTTGGATCATTCTCCGACCCAGTATCTCCAGGTTCACCAGCATTGGGGTCCATGTATATTTGTCCAGAATCAGATAGGTCAGTTGCTAAATTAATTTCTCCAGAAAAATTAGAAAAAGGAATATTGTTTTTATCTCTTCCAATTGAATTAACTGAAGATTGGTTTATAGTCGGGAAGTCATTTATATACGGATTGACTATAACTACTAGTGAAACGATTAATTCCTCATCTATATCAAATCTAATATTATTTGATGCTTTGAATATCTCAAGTTCGTTTATACCGTCGTAGTTATTGTTTATTTGTGGACTTACAGTAGCGGTCGATAATGTTATAGTGGGACTCTGTTTTATTCCTATTAACCCAGATCCAATTTGTCTTAAATCATCAATTAGTGATATTTGGGAGAGAGGAACTTTACCAATATTTTTAATGCCTATAGCGAATTCGATTTCTAGAAGTCCATTTTCATTGATCTTTGTATTTTTGATCCACTTTACGTTTCCGATTCTTGGCTGCAATCGAAGACCTGCACCTATAGAAAGGGCATCCGGGTTACGAGGGTCAAAAAAGAAGATCTGCGATTGACCTATAGAATCTACATCACTATCAGTAGTTTCTATCCCTTGATTTTGTATTGTGAACTCATGATCCTCTCCGTAAATACTTGTAGAGGCATCAAATATTAATTGATATGAACCAGATGTCAAATTAGAGAAGTTGTATGTTCCGTTTATATCGGTCATAGTC
>JALZVN010000197.1 GCA_023299965.1 Saprospiraceae bacterium
GAGTTCTTCGGAGATTCTGCCTATACCTTTGCACTGGGTGAAATTAGCTCAGAGACACTTCAGCTTCTTGAAGTGACCAATACATCTTTATATAAAGGAATTGCTGCTGCTACAGCCGGTCAAAGAATTGGTGATATTGGACATGCGGTTCAACATTACTGCGAAAAGACCTATAACTATGGCGTTGTTAGAGAATTGGTAGGGCATGGTATAGGAAGATCTCTGCACGAAGCACCAGAAGTACCTAATTATGGTAAGAGAGGTCGAGGTTCTATGCTTAAGGATGGTTTAGTAATAGCGATTGAACCTATGGTCAATTTGGGGAAGAAAGAAGTAAAGCAATTAGACGACGGATGGACTATTTCTAGTAAAGATGGTACGCTTGCAGCGCATTATGAACACACAATTTGTGTCAGAAAAGATAAAGCAATAATCTTGAGTGATCATAGCTTAATAGAGGCAGAAATAAAGAAAAATGCCAACGTAAATGAAATTGCCATACGAACTGCTGAATTGGCTAACGTTTAACCCAATAAATCTGTGCTTTATAAGATAAAATTTGTATCTTTGCACTCCGAAATTCAATTTATGGCTAAGCAAGATCTAATAAAACAAGACGGTATCATTGAAGAAGCACTCTCCAATGCTATGTTTAGAGTAAGATTGGAAAATGGTCATGAAATTGTGGCAACTATCTCTGGAAAGATGAGAATGCATTATATTAGGATACTTCCTGGTGATAAGGTTGCTGTAGAGATTTCACCGTACGATCTTTCAAGAGGTCGTATTAATTATAGGTATAAATAATTTTCAAATCATTAAATTGATTTATTATGAAAGTAAGAGCTTCTATTAAAAAGAGATCTACAGATTGTAAGATCGTAAGAAGAAAGGGTAAGCTTTATGTTATTAATAAGAAGAATCCTAGGTTTAAACAACGTCAAGGGTAAAAATAATTAGATTATGGCACGAATAGCTGGTGTAGATTTACCAAGAAACAAGAAAGGTGTAATAGGATTAACCTATATTTTCGGAATTGGGCCTTCAAGAGCTCTCGAAATACTGGAAAAAGCTAGTATTGAAGGAGATGTAAAAGTATCTGATTGGAATGATGAAAATATCAAGGCGATATCTGGTATTATCCAAAATGAGTACCGTGTTGAGGGACAACTTAGATCTGAAGTTCAATTAAACATTAAGCGTTTAATGGATATAGGATGCTACCGTGGTCTTAGACATCGTAGAGGACTTCCATTGAGAGGTCAGCGTACAAAGACGAATGCGCGTACTAGAAAAGGTAAAAGAAAGACTGTTGCAAATAAGAAGAAAGCAACTAAATAATAAATAGATATCACTTTTTATATCATTAGATATGGCTAAAAATAAAAAAGTAAAAAAACGCGTAGTAAAGGTTGATCCGGAAGGTTTAATCTTTATCCAAGCTACTTTTAATAACATCATTATCTCTCTTACAAATAAGAGTGGCCAAGTCATTTCTTGGGCATCTGCTGGTAAAGCCGGTTTTAGAGGATCTAAGAAAAACACACCCTACGCAGCTCAAATAGCTGCTACTGATGCAGCGGGAGTTGCAGCAGCTGCAGGAATGAGAACTGCAGAAGTGTTTGTGAAAGGACCTGGTGCAGGAAGAGAAGCTGCTATTAGAGCAATCGATGTTGCAGGTATAAAAGTTACTAAAATTAAGGATGTTACACCTATTCCTCATAATGGATGTAGACCTCCAAAAAGAAGACGTGTTTAATTAAATAAATTATGGCAAGGTATACTGGTCCAAGAACTAAAAAGGCAAGAGCCCTAGGAGAAGCAATCTTTGGCTTTGATAGAGCTTTCGAGAGAAGAAAAACACCTCCGGGGCAACATGGTGGTGGTCGTAGAAAGCAGAAGTCTGACTACGCTAATCAATTAAGAGAAAAGCAAAAAGCTAAGTACACCTATGGTGTTCTAGAGAAGCAGTTCAGAAATTTATTTGAAAAGGCATCTAGAAAGAAAGGAGTAACTGGTGAAGTTCTTCTTCAATTGTTAGAAGCTAGATTAGATAATGCTGTTTTCAGAATGGGAATCGCACCAACTAGAAGAGCTGCGCGTCAGTTAGTTTCTCATAGACACATTGTAGTAAATGGCATATTGAATAATATTCCGTCTGCTCAGTTAAAGCCTGGAGATGTAATTTCCGTTAGAGGAAAGTCTAAGAATATTGAAGTTATCATTCAGCATGTTGCTACTGCTACTGCTGAGGTAAAGAAGTTTTCTTGGTTAGAATTTAGTGCTGATAAAATGGAAGGGAAGTTTATCGAATACCCTGAAAGAGATATAATACCTGAAAAGATCAACGAGCAGCTAATAGTTGAACTATATTCTAAGTAAGATATAAATTTTAGCCTTTTTTAAATCCTCATTAAAAAGACAACATGAGTATTTTAAATTTTCAACAACCAGAAAAAATTATTCTTCAGAAGGCTACTGATTTTGAAGGACAATTCGAATTTAAACCATTAGAGCCTGGTTTCGGGCAAACAATAGGAAACTCTATTAGAAGAGTTTTACTTTCTTCTCTTGAGGGCTTCGCTATTTCAGCGGTAAGAATTGCTGGAGTTGATCATGAGTTTTCTACTATAAAAGGTGTGGTACAAGATGTAGTCGATATCGTACTAAACCTGAAGCAAGTAAGATTGAAGCAGCTAATTCAAGAAGAAGAAATTAGCAGTGAAAAGATATACCTGACCATATCAGGAAAAGAAGAGTTCAGAGCAGGAGATATAGAGGAACACACAAATGTATTCAAGGTAATGAACCCTGATATGTTGATTTGCAGAATGGAACCTTCAGTGAACTTAGAAATTGAATTTACAGTCTCCAAAGGACGTGGTTATAAGCCGGCTGGTGAAAACCTGCCAAAGGATGCCCCAATTGGTGTTATCCCAATTGATGCAATCTACACGCCTATCAAAAATGTAGCTTACAAGGTGTCTAATACAAGAGTTGGACAAAGAACTGATTATGAAAAGCTTACTTTAGATGTAACTACTGATGGTACTATTCATCCTGAAGAAGCAGTGAAAGAGGCGTCTCGTATATTGATTCAACACTTAATGTTGATCACAGATGAGAACATTACTTTTGATAGTGAGAAAGATCGTGAGGATAATATAGTTGATGAGCATATTTTACATATGAGAAAGTTATTAAAGACTTCTCTTGAAGATCTTGATCTTTCTGTAAGAGCATACAATTGCTTGAAAGCGGCTAAAATTAACTCTCTCGGTGAGGTAGTTAAGTTTGATACTTATGAATTGTTAAAGTTTAGAAACTTCGGTAAGAAATCGTTAGTCGAGATTGAAGATTTGCTTCAAAACAAAGGTTTGACTTTTGGAATGGATCTTTCAAAGTATAAGCTAGACGAGGATTAATAGGCGTTCATTAAACGCTTGAAAATAAATGCAGTTATGTGGTATACCATGCTGCGAGGATAAATAAATTTTAAAGAAAAAAATCTCTACAATGAGACACGGTAAAAAAGTAAATCACTTAGGAAGAAAAAAAGGGCATCGTAAAGCACTATTAAGAAATCTTTCAATAGCATTAGTTGAGCATAAAAGGATTAAAACTACATTGGCAAAAGCTAAGGCACTTAGAGTGTATTTAGAGCCGTTGATCACAAAAGGGAAAACAAACTCTACACACAATAGAAGAGTTGTATTTAGCTATCTAGGAAACAAGGGAGCAGTTGCAGAGATTTTTTCAACAGTTTCTGAAGCGGTTGCTGATAGACCTGGAGGGTATTTAAGAATTATTAAGACAGGATTCAGAATGAGTGATAGTGCTGAAATGGCTATCATTGAATTTGTAGATTTTAATAGTGTATACACTAGTGGAACCGCTAAAGGTGAAGCGAGTACTGGTAAGAAGAAGAGAACTAGAAGAGGTAAGAAAGCTGCAGGTGCAGTAGGAGCTATAGCGGCAAAAGAATCATTCACTGAAGAAGTTAAAAAGACATCTGACAAATCTACTGGTTCTGAAGAAGAGTAAATTACTTAAAATAAGAAATATAAAAAGGCGATATCTAGCAATAGATATCGCCTTTTTTATTTATATCGTAATACTTAGTTATCTTTGTGGCCAATCAATAACCAAATTATTCTTTGATGGAAAAGGCAATTCTTTTGCTAGATGATGGCACAGTTTTTCATGGAAAAGCAGCAGGTATTAAAGGAACTGCTACAGGTGAAATATGCTTTAATACTGGAATGACAGGATACCAGGAAATCTTTACGGATCCTTCCTACTATGGACAAATCATGGTTACAACCAATATTCATATTGGTAACTATGGTACAAAGATTCAAGAAGCACAATCTGAAAATGTTAAGATAAATGGTCTTGTATGTAGATCATTTAACAATAAGTTCTCTAGACCTTTAGCAGATTCTTCAATTCAAGATTATTTCGAATCTAACAAAACAGTTGCAATCTATGATTTAGATACAAGATCTATTGTCAAGAAGATAAGAACTGAAGGAGCAATGAATGCTATTATATCTTCTGAAATTCTTGATGTTGAAGAACTGAAGAAGAAATTGAAGGAAGTCCCTAATATGGACGGACTAGAGTTAGCTTCGAAGGTTTGTACTAAAGCAGCTTATTTCTTTGGAAACCCACATAGCGAAATTAAAGTAGCAGTGATGGATTTTGGCGTAAAGAAAAGCATCTTACAATGTATGGTAGATGAAGGTTTCTATTTAAAAGTATTTCCCGGAAATACTCCTTTTGAAGAAGTAAAGAAATGGGGAGCAGCTGGTATTTTCTTGTCCAATGGACCTGGAGATCCAGCAGCTATGGACTATGCTATAGACATTGCTAAGGAAGCATTAAATCAGGATATACCTTTATTCGGTATATGTTTGGGGCACCAAATATTAGCATTAGCTATGGGGCTTTCTACTTATAAGATGAAGCATGGACATAGAGGGCTTAATCATCCAGTAAAAAATTTAATTTCTGGAAAATGTGAAATCACTAGCCAGAATCATGGATTTGGTGTAAAAGCGGAAGCTATTCAATCAAATGAAGATATAGAGATTACGCATGTTAATCTTAATGATGATACTGTTGAAGGAATAAAGGTGAAGAGTAAGAAAGCCTTCTCTGTACAGTATCACCCAGAAGCATCTCCTGGGCCACATGATGCAAGATATTTATTTGCTGAATTCAAAAACTTAATGATTGCTTCTGAAGTAGTCGCAAAATAATAAACCTATATGCCATACATAATAGACATTTCTGCACGAGAAATATTAGATTCTAGAGGTAATCCAACTGTTGAGGTGGAAGTAATGACGGAGTCAGGTGCCATGGGAAGAGCAGCGGTTCCTTCAGGGGCATCTACTGGTAAATATGAGGCGGTTGAATTGAGAGATAATAACAAGAAACGATTTTTAGGTAAGGGAGTTCTTAAGGCTTGCAATTTTGTTAATCACGATATAGCAGAAGAATTAGAAGGAATGATCATCACTGATCAAACTTTGATTGACCAAACGATGATCGCTCTTGATGGCACAAAAAATAAATCAAAATTTGGCGCTAATGCAATTCTAGGTGTTTCCTTGGCAGCTGCAAAAGCCGCCGCTCTAGAAACTGGAATGCCATTGTATAGATATATTGGTGGGGTAGGAGCGAATACACTTCCCGTACCGATGATGAATATCCTGAACGGTGGTTCACACGCTGATAACAGCATCGACTTTCAAGAGTTTATGATTGTTCCTGTTGGTGCAGATACTTTTGGAGAGAGCCTTAGAATGGGCGTGGAAATATTCCATCACCTAAAGGCAGTATTGAAAAGTAAGAACTACTCAACTAATGTTGGAGACGAAGGAGGTTTCGCTCCAAATATCAAATCGAATGAAGAGGCTATAGAAATTGTACTGAAGTCAATAGAAAAAGCAGGATACAAACCAGGAGATGACGTATTTATAGCAATGGATGCAGCTGCTTCTGAATTTTACGACTCAAAAACTAAAAAATATCACTTCCATAAGTCTGATGGAAAGAAATTGAGTACCGATGAGATGGTAGCTTACTGGACTAAGTGGGCAAAGAAATACCCCATCTTTTCTATTGAAGATGGCTTAGATGAGGACGACTGGAAAGGTTGGAAGAGCTTGAATGATTCAATAGGGCACACTACTCAATTAGTAGGTGATGATCTATTCGTTACCAATACGGAAAGATTGCAAAGAGGAATCGATGAAGGATCTGCTAATTCTATTCTAGTAAAAGTAAACCAAATAGGCTCTCTTACAGAGACCATTAATGCGGTGAATCTTGCTACACGTAATGGATATACTTCAGTGATGAGTCATAGATCTGGAGAGACAGAGGATACTACGATTTCGGATTTGGCGGTTGCGTTAAATACAGGGCAAATCAAGACTGGTAGTGCTTCAAGATCAGATAGAATCGCTAAATATAACAGATTGTTAAGAATCGAAGAGGAATTAGGCGAAGCAGCAGTGTTTAATGGTAAATCAATCTTATTTTAAGAGGTGATTTCATATATTTGAAAAAAATAATACGATGAACTTTTCAAATCCGAATAGATTTTGGTTCAATCCGTTTAAAAGCTGGCATTTCTTGATACTCATTGCTTTTGTAACTTGGATGGTATTTTTTGATGGAAACGATATAGGAACACAGATGAGACTAAAGAATAAGTTGGTTTCTTTAGATCAAGAAAAAATACAACTAAAAGACAAAATAGAACAAACGACTAAAGCACTTGTTGCTTTAAGAGAAGATAAAGAGAAATTTGCTCGAGAAAAATATTACATGAAAAAGGATGGTGAAGATGTATTCATCATTGATAAAAAATAATTATGTCAGTTCTAGTAAATAAGAATTCGAATATCATTGTACAAGGCTTCACTGGAAAGGAAGGATCTTTCCACGCTGGGCAGATGATTGAATATGGAACCAACATCGTAGGTGGTGTTACTCCTGGTAAGGGTGGTCAAACTCATCTAGACAAGCCTGTTTTCAATACTGTTCAAGAAGCAGTTACGAAGGCAAAAGCAGATACTTCTATCATTTTTGTACCTCCTAGATTTGCTGGAGATGCGATCATGGAAGCTGCTGATGCAGGTATCAAGGTGATCATTTGTATCACAGAAGGAATTCCTGTTCAGGATATGGTAAAGGTAAAGGCTTACCTTAACAATAAGCCGGAATGCAGATTGATAGGACCAAACTGCCCAGGTGTTATGACACCTGGAGAAGCGAAAGTAGGTATTATGCCAGGCTTTATTCATAATCCAGGTCGTATTGGTATTGTATCTCGTTCGGGTACCTTGACTTACGAAGCAGTAGATCAAGTGACGAAGGCGGGTATGGGACAATCGACTTGTATTGGTATCGGTGGTGATCCGATCGTTGGAACGACTACGTTAGATGCAGTTAGATTATTGATGGAAGATCCAGATACGGATGGTATCATCATGATTGGAGAGATAGGTGGAAGTATGGAAGCAGACGCTTCTCGTTGGGTAAAGGAAAACGCAACTAAGCCTGTTGTAGGATTTATCGCAGGACAAACTGCACCTGCAGGTCGTACTATGGGGCACGCTGGAGCCATTATCGGGGGAGAAGAAGATACGGCTGAGGCGAAGATGAAAATTATGAACGAATGTGGTATTCACGTAGTTAAGTCACCAGCAGAAATTGGTATTACTATGAAGAACGCTTTAGCTGGAGTAAAAGCTTAAGCAAATTTATATAAAACTAAATCAAAAGCACTTCTGTATTTGTAGAGGTGCTTTTGTTATTTGGAGTCTACCCAGACATGTTTATTTGCCGAAAAAGCAAAATAAAAATCGTCAGGGCCACTATGTTTCGTAGCCCTGCCTACCGCAGGCAGGTCGCATGCCTGCTCGGCCCTCCACAAAAGTTACGTCTCCCACTACCGAAGAAAATTTCGGTAGTGAGACTACTCCACAGCGCTAGTCCAAAAGTCCACCTAGGGAGGCAAATCTATCAAGCTCATTCATTTTTTCAGAATAAACTTTTTAAAGTTTTCTTTAAATCTAACTGACTTTCCGCTTGTTGTACACCAAAATAAATAAATTGTCGAAATTTTCAGAATAGGATATGAATTCTTAGTTTTGCATAGTTTTTTCATGTTCCTGAAAAGTCTGTCATGAACTCGCTTCAGAGTAGCGCACAGTAAAGGATAGGGGGAATGACACCATTTTATACTACAAATGGTATTAATCCTAGATCTTTAAATAAAAAAAGGAGAACTCGTAAACGAATTCTCCTTTGTAATATCTAATATTTTATTTCTACTACATGTGTATAGCGCGTTTACCAGTCGCATCCATTGCGGCTTCTTTAACCGCTTCTGTATAGGTAGGATGAGCATGACTCATACGTACGATATCTTCTGCAGATCCTCTATATTCCATAATGGCAACTGCCTCAGCAATAATATCCGCCACTCTTGGACCGACCATATGTACTCCCAATACTTCGTCTGTTTCAGCATCGGCTAATATTTTTACCATACCGTCAGTGTCCATACTTGCACGAGCACGCCCTAGAGCTTTAAATGGAAATTTACCCACATTGTATTTTACTCCATCATCTTTTAATTGCTGTTCTGTACGACCTACATCAGCTACCTCTGGCCAAGTGTATACTACACCAGGAATAAGATTGTAATTGATGTGAGGATGCTGACCTGAAATATGCTCTGCAACGAAAGTACCTTCTTCTTCAGCCTTATGTGCTAACATAGCTCCAGCGACAACATCACCAATAGCGAAGATCCCTGGTACATTAGTTTCTAACTTATCATTCACAGTCACCTTGCCCCGATCGTCCGTTGCAATCCCTACCTTATCTAATCCTAGACCGTCAGTATAGGCTCTCCTTCCGATAGCGATCAAGCAGTAGTCTGCTTTGATACTTTGTTCCTCTTCTGAATCGCGCTTTTTGAATGAAATGGTAGCTTCTTTGGCAGTTCCACTTACGCTCGTTACCATGTGCTTTAGATGGAATTTGATACCAATCTTTTTTAAAGATCTCATGAGTTCCTTGCTGCAGTCTTTATCCATTCCCGCTATGATACGATCTCCGTATTCTATCACTTCTATCTCTGTACCAAGTCTTGCGTATACTGAGCCTAATTCAAGACCAATAACTCCACCTCCGATGATAACCATACGCTTTGGTACTTTATCAATGTTGAGCGCTTCGGTAGAGGTGATCACTCTCTTTTTATCATAGTTGAATGCTTCAGGTGTGATAGGTTTAGAGCCTGTAGCGATAATGGTATTCTTAGTAGTGATTTGCTGCTCTTTTTCTTTAGTCGGTTTTATAGAGATGGTGTTCTTATCTATAAAAGAACCATGTCCATGGTAGACATCAATCTTGTTTTTCTTCATCAAGAATTCTATCCCTTTGCAAGTAGTAGTTACTACATCATCTTTACGAGCAATCATTTGCTTCATATTGACACCGAGATTTTTCAACTCTATCCCGTGGGTAGAAAAGTGTTCTTTGGCATTGTGATAATGCTCAGACGAATCCAATAATGCCTTAGAAGGAATACATCCTACGTTGAGGCAAGTTCCCCCAAGCGTATCATACTTTTCTATGATGGCAGTTTTTAATCCTAATTGGCTGGCTCGAATGGCGGCTACATATCCTCCTGGTCCAGAACCTATGACTGTCAAATCGTATTGCATACTATTCTTATTTTATCTTTTAGTTTGTTTCTTGAGTATATCCAAAAATGTTATTAATTAATCTTCTTTAGGTGGTGCTCCAGATTTTGGTTTCTTCTTAAAGTGCTTTTTCTTTTTTGGCGGACGGTTGCTTTGATTCTTATTTCCATCCGATTTTGGATCATTATTATCTTTAGGTCCTTGTCTTTTAGGATTATTTCCATTCGACTTGTTATTGCCTCCTTTATTATTTCCCTGCTTTGGGCTACCTCCCTTACTACTTCCGCCTTGCCTATTCTCACCGTCTTTGTTGCCTCCTTGTCTATTTCCTGACTTAGGCTTATTGTTTCTATTACCTCCTTTCTTTCTTCTATTATTACGTTTTTTCTTACGCTCCTCTGGCGGCAGTTCTATTACTTCGTTTACGCTTTCATAATCATTTTGGTTAGTAGCAGCTTCCATGGCCATGTAGTCTTCCATGCTAATCAAATCCGCTGGCTTTTCCTTATTCTTATTCATAGCAATGATCTCCTTCACTCTCTTTACCGGTAAAGCATAAAACTTCCCTCTCTTACCATCTACAATATAAGTATAGAACATTAGTCCTTTGAAGATATCTGTTTTTACGAGCACGGCTTTTCCACGTTGGGTATAAATACTGTCTGCTCTCTTAGGGAATGCTTCAATGGCTTCCATATAGGTGTCTAATTCGAAGTTGAGGCAGCATTTAAGTCTACCGCACTGTCCTGAAAGTTTAGCCTGATTGATCGCTAGATTTTGATATCTCGCTGCAGTAGTGGAGACAGACTTAAAGTCGGTCAACCATGTAGAACAGCAGAGTTCTCGACCGCATGATCCTAGGCCTCCTATCAATGCTGACTCCTGCCTAGCACCGATCTGACGCATTTCCACTTTTATCTTGAACTCTCTAGCATAGTGTCTGATCAATTCTCTGAAATCAACTCTGCCTTCTGCGATATAGTAAAAGATTGCTTTTCGATTGTCTCCTTGAAATTCTACCTCACCAACCTTCATGTTTAGATCAAGATTGCGGGCCAATTCTCTAGCACGAATCATGGTTTTGTTTTCACGCTCTCTAGCGACCATTAATTTTTCTAAATCTCTCTCGTTGGCTTTTCTGATTACAGCTTTGTTTATGTTGGACTCTCTTACCTTTTTCTTTTTCATTTGGAGTCTAACCAAGTCTCCTGACAGGGTTATACTTCCTACATCATATCCTGTCTCTGCTTCCACTACTACTGGGTCTCCAGTAATGGCTCTTGAAGAGCCAGGGTTTACAAAGAATGATTTTCGGTTTCCGTTTTTGAAGCTAACTTCTACGTATTTATAGTTGTCGACATCAACGATATCTGTCAAGGTTAACCAATCATATGTATTCATTTTGTTGCAACCTCCTGAGGCACAGTGTCCTTTACTTTTGCATCCTCCTGGAGTTCCATCATTATTTGAGCAACTTGCACATCCCATCTTATCTGTTGTTTATGAGTTAAGCCATTACGGCATCTTGTTTTAAAGCTTTATTTGTCTTAATTGCAAAATTGAGCAAAGACATTTTCATATTTGCGTTTCGATCTAGATGATAACTTACATCATCAAGCATCGATGTTATTTTTTGTATTGCATTATCGTCTACTACTACGATTACTTTTTTCGCCCGTTCCAATTCACCCGGGGGTAACATAATATGGTCCACAGG
>JALZVN010000198.1 GCA_023299965.1 Saprospiraceae bacterium
GTCACTTTATTGAGTAGCCAGTCATAGCCTCGTTTGGTAGGCTCGGCATCTTCGAAGTCCCAGTCATAATTGGCGCCGACCCAAAACAGGTTTTCCTTATTCAAAGGAACAAAAAAGATCTTGTGTTTATAGATATCTGCAGTAGTGATACTAGGAATCTCTAACAGCAAGCACTCCCCTTTGGCGGGTACCATTGGGAGATGATTAAACAATGGATTTTGAAGAATGCTGATGCCCTCGCAGCAAACCATTTTTTTGAAGCCAACTTTTTTGTATTGGATAAAATCTGAATCTAAGTCAAGCTGATTATAATCTAGATGCTCGTCCACAAATACACAATTGTTGCTGACTAAGTATTCCTTTGCTGATTGCATAAATCCGGCAAGGTCTAAACGTGCTCCACGAACACAGCACCACTCTTCTGCAGCTCTGAAATGCTTGGTAGATTCTTGTGCCGCTTCGTAATTGAAGTACTTATCGTAGTGCTTATCCCCTTGGCGGCTCTCAAAATTCAGCACCTCATTTTGCTTAAAAAGTGCCCTATGAATATTGGTATGTTTAAAAAAAGATGTACTCCAAAGTTGGTCATAATGCTCATAAAAATCATTAGCCGCAGATAGTAAATCATCAAACATCCAAGACTTTACAAAGCGTTGACCCGTAACTGGATTAATGATCCCGGCTGCTATATTACTAGAACTCGAAGGATCTTCTTTGTTGTATATTTTTATGGAGTTTCCGTTTTCACAAAGCTGTAAAGCTAAGACCGTACCCGCTATTCCTCCTCCTACAATTAAGTAATCAAAATCCGTTTGGCTCATAGGCTCTCTAATTCTGCTTTTAGCTTTTTGGTCATCTTACTTACTACCAAATCATAAGAATGGTCTACCATCTCCACAATCAAACGAGGATCTAATCCCCCTTCACACTGCACAGTATTCCAATGCTTCTTGCTCATATGGTATCCCGGTTCAATTTCTGGATGTAGCTCTCTAAGCTCTACGGCACGTTCAGGATCACACTTTAAGTTGACAGCGAACTCCTCTCTTTGCAAGCCTGTCAACGCAAACATCTTTCCCATCACTTTAAAAACCAAAGTATGTTCATCAAAAGGAAATTCCTCTGTAACGCCCTTTTTCTGAAGACAATGTTGCCGAAAATATTCTAAATCCATAATCTCAAATTTGAACAGATATTATCTAATTTTATACCCTTAAGGGTAAAGTTAACAGGCTATTCTTAATTTTATAGGTCAAAATCATATCAATAAATGAAAAAACACATAGTCGTCCTCACAGGAGCCGGCGTTAGCCAAGAAAGTGGAATCAAAACCTTCAGAGATTCAGATGGATTATGGGAAGGTCATGATGTACAAGAAGTAGCTACACCAGAGGGTTTTGCGCGAAATCCGGAGCTAGTACAGGAATTCTACAACCAACGCAGAGCGCAGCTCAAAGAAGTAAAACCCAATGAAGCCCATTTTGCCTTAGTAGCCCTACAAGATAAATATGAGGTATCCATCATCACGCAAAATGTGGATGACCTACATGAGCGAGCTGGCAGCACTGAAGTTGTACATTTGCACGGACAGCTCAATAAGGTAAGAAGTACCCAATACGAAGACCTCGTTTATGACTGGGACAAGGATCTAAAAATGGGAGATAAATGCGCAAAAGGCTATCAATTGCGTCCTCACATTGTTTGGTTTGGTGAGGCAGTGCCCATGCTCGATACCGCGGTTGACATCATTACTCAAGCAAATATTGTCATTATTATTGGTACCTCCATGCAAGTATATCCAGCTGCTAGTCTAGTAGGTTTTGCACCCGCAGCGACCCCGATTTACTATATAGACCCAAATCCAACTCTCAACTATGAGCTGAAGATTGCTAGCCATGTAGAAGTGATAAAAGAAAAAGCAGGGAAAGGAGTGTCTACTCTGGTTGGAAACTTATTGAAGAAATCTTGATAGAAAGGTGCTAGGTGCTAGGTGCTAGGTGCTAGGTGCTAGGTGCTAGGTGCTAGGTGCTAGGTGCTAGGTGCTAGGTGCTAGGTGCTAGGTAAAATAAAACCATCTAGCTAGAAGCTACCTAAAAACAGGAAGACAAAATGTGCCATGGAAAATAATCGAATAATCAATCAGCTAACCGCATTAACAAAGAAACTATTAGGCAAATAAACAACTTTCCTAAAATTTTGGACAAAGAATCGTCTCATTGTCATACTCTCCAAGATAAACAAAACTAATCTCAAAGGTCCCTTGACGTGTATTTAGATTAGAAACCGCCTCTGTATTAAGATCATAACTCAATCCTAACAAAAAGCCATCTACTTCAAGTCCCAACGTTAGAATAACTGCATCATTGAGAAGGCTATTGACTGCATCATTAGCATAACGTGCCCATAATCCCCCATATACACCAGTTTTATCGTATTCATCTAACCTGATTCTAAGATTTGCACCACCAGTCACTTGAAAGTGTGCAGCTTGAGAAAGCGCACTTATTCTCGGAGATATTTGATAACGATTTCCGAAATTGATAGCCGCACCCCCATGTGCTGTATAATTTCTAGCCAAAACGATATTTAACCTATCTCCCACTCTATCTTCAAAAAAAGATATTCTAGGTTCAAAGATATGATGCAATGCACCTCCAGCAAATGCAGAAAAATTGCGATTCGCAGAAAAGGAGTAATTCAACCCAACGGAGTGATCCCCAAAAGTGAAGTTATTTACCGGTATGGGTTCATTGGTAGAAAGATCAAATGCATCAATCTCATTAAATTGATCATCAAAAATCAAGTCTGTAAATCCGAGATTTCTTTGAGAAATTCCAGATTGATAGCCAATTGTCAATACATTTTTAGAGTCCTTATCTAGAGATTTATGATATGCCACTGAAAGGGCCATTCTTGTTTCTCTAAATTCTACCCCTTCTACTTGATCATTGTAGAAAACTATTCCAACAGCTACCTTGTCCTTTTTCGCAAATCTCAAAAAATAATCTAAACCAAACTTAACTTCTAGACTTGCGGCAAAGGTCCTATATGGATTATCCAAAACCGATCTCCATTGATCTCTATTGATCAATCCTAGGCGATATTTAGCATTAAAAGCACCAGTCAATGCAGGATTTAAAGTCAATGGAGAAGTATAAAACTGAGAAAAATGTCTATCCTGAGCCTCTAATAAAAAGGTACAGAAGACAAGGGTAGCAACTAAAAATATATTCCTTAACACGGGCGAAAATTTGATCCTAGATGAATAGAACGTAGAAGTCCTATTCCTATTTTACGCAAAGGTATTAATTAGTTGCAAAGTATATATAAGGTATCCATATATAAACTATAGAAATAGCAGCCTAACACACAAGAGGGCTAAATAGCATCTATTTAGCCCTCTTATCAAGTAATTATCTCATTTAACTAGCTTTTACTAGTTGTTCAACTGTATTTTAACCTTTTTCACTGCTTCCTTTTGTGCTTCTATATCCTTAATGGCTCCATCCTTGTCTACTTTACACTTCTCAATATTGGCTTTCGCTTCAGCAATTTTCTCTTCATACTTTGCAATATCTCTCACAGAATTAGCGGCACTCTTTTCAATATCCTTCAAATTTCCCTCTAATCCCTTTAGTTTCTTCTGCTCTTCATTCAAGAGATTAGCAACATAAGTCTTAGACACTCTACCCAAAAAGGTATTTAGCATGCCTTGAGCTTTAGTATATTGATCAGGATGATTTTCAGAATTTAGATATGCTCCTCCCATATCGAACCATACAGACAATTCTGTATCATCACCTCTTTGGCTAACTAATGCATATACATCAACAGCGTTCGTACTGATATCTTCTATTTTTGCATTATCGGCAAATATTTCAGAAGACTTCTTAATCTTACGCAATTTAGCTTTATAGCCTTTAATAAATGATTCCCATTCTTTCTCCACTACTTTGACTTCCGTATCCGGAAGCTTCACAGTCAATGCATTTTTATCTCCTTGAGACATTACTTTTGCAGACTCCATGATTTGAGACTGTCCAAATGGAATAAATAAAATCGATAAAATAAGTACAATAAAGGTTCTCATAATTTTAAGCATTTATAACTTTCTATAATCAATATTAAATAAGACTTTAAAACATAGAAAACAGTCACAATTCAAAGAATGCTTCATGTACTTTAATATAACGATCTAGTAAAACTTAACATATTTTAACTCCATGACAAGTCAATACACATCTAAATAGAGATAATGAATTAACTATTATAGTGGAATATTGCCGTGTTTCTTTTTAGGAAGCTTAACTGATTTATTTTCTAGCATAGCAAAAGCTTTCATTAGCTTGATTCTAGTCAGCTTAGGATCGATCACTTCATCTATAAACCCTCGTTGAGCCGCTCTATAAGGATGCGCGAATTTATCCGCATATTCCTTTTCTTTTTCAGCGAGTTTCTTTTCAGAATTCTTAGCCGCAGCGATTTCCTTCCTAAATATTATCTCAGAAGCACCTTTAGCCCCCATCACAGCGATTTCAGCAGATGGCCAAGCATAGTTCATATCAGCACCTATGTGCTTACTATTCATTACATCATAGGCTCCACCATATGCCTTACGCGTGATCAAACTCACTCTTGGGACAGTAGCTTCACTAAAAGCATAAAGCAATTTAGCTCCATTTACGATAATTCCATTCCATTCTTGATCCGTACCTGGTAGGAAGCCAGGTACATCTACCAGTACTAACAAGGGAATATTAAAACAATCACAAAAACGAACAAAACGTGCGGCCTTCTTACTACTCTCAACATCTAAAACGCCCGCTAATGCGATCGGCTGATTTCCAACAACGCCTACACTTCTACCACCAATTCTAGAGAACCCAACAATTATGTTTTCAGCATAATTTTCATGAATTTCAAAGAAGGAATCTTTATCTACAATTTCATTCACCACATCACGCATGTCATATGGTTGATTGGCGTTTTCTGGGATAAGATCCGTCAGCGCCTGGCGCTCCTCATCTCCCAATACATAATGCTTTTTGAATGGCTTTTGCTCACAATTCTGTGGCATATAGGTCAATAGTTTCTTCAATTTATTGATGCAATCTACATCATGCAGTGCAGTCAAATGTGTCACTCCAGATTTTGTGCTATGCGTGGAAGCGCCACCCAATTCTTCAGCCGTTACTTGCTCATTAGTTACCGTCTTCACTACATTAGGTCCAGTTACGAACATGTAAGAAGTATTCTCCACCATCATGGTAAAGTCTGTCATGGCAGGCGAATAAACGGCGCCACCAGCGCAAGGGCCCATAATCGCAGATATCTGCGGGATTACCCCAGATGCGTGTACATTACGCACAAATATATCCGCGTATCCTCCAAGAGACCTTACTCCCTCTTGTATTCTAGCTCCACCACTATCATTCAGCCCGATCAGTGGGGCTCCATTCTCGATAGCCAAGTCCATGATTTTACAAATCTTCTCCGCATGGGTTTCAGACAGTGAACCACCAAAAACCGTAAAATCTTGAGCAAACACATATACCAGTCTCCCTGACACCGTTCCATAACCTGTGATCACGCCATCTCCATAGTAGATTTGCTTATCCATCCCAAAATCCTTCGTTCGATGCGTCACGAACATACCAATCTCTTCAAATGAATTGGTATCCATCAAAAGTTCTACTCGTTCCCTAGCGGTAAGCTTACCTTTAGCATGTTGCTTTTCGATTCTGGGCCTCCCACCACCTTCATGCGCTGAGGCAACTTTTTTATTTAGTAAATCTAACTTGTCTTTCATATATTCGTATCATATTATTAAGTCCCACAAAATAAGCAAATAAGCATATATTTATCCTATAATATTTAGCTTGTTATGCTGAGAATCTTTTTATTTGTGTATAAATACTATCCATGGAATCGACTAGTACCAACAGAATATCATCTAGAGTAGCGAATATGGCTGAGTCTGCTACCCTACTCATGTCCAAATTAGCTCGTCAATTACGCGGCGAAGGCCATGACGTGATTAGTTTATCGCTGGGAGAACCTGATTTTGATACCCCTCAGCACATCAAGGATTTCGCAAAGAAAGCACTTGACGAGGGATACACTAAGTACACTCCAGTTCCAGGACATCCTGAATTGCGCGAAGCGATCACCACTAAGTTCAAAAGAGACAATAATCTGAACTATGGCATGAACGAAATAGTAGTATCCAATGGGGCCAAGCAGAGTATTTTCAATATTTGCATGGCACTCCTTGATCCAGGTGACGAAGCAGTCGTACTGACACCTTATTGGGTTTCCTATTCTGCCATCATCAAGTTGGCAGGTGGTACTCCTGTGTACGTGAGTGCAGGCATAGAAGACGACTTCAAAGTAAGCGCCGAGCAATTGCGCCAAGCCATCACCCCCAAAACCAAATTTGTTATCTTCTCGTCCCCATGCAATCCAACAGGATCAGTGTATACCAAGGAAGATTTGACGGCCATATCAAAAGTCATTTTGGAGCACCCTGGACTTCTTGTCGTCTCAGATGAAATATATGAATACATCAATTTCACTGATTCACATGTCAGTATCGGAGCCCTGCCAGATATGCAGGACCGAACCATCACCGTCAATGGCTTCGCCAAAGGATTCGCTATGACCGGTTGGAGATTAGGCTACATGGGCGCACCAGCTTGGGTAGCGAGTGCTTGTGCCAAGATTCAGGGACAAGTTACTTCAGGTGCTACAGCCTTCGGTCAGAAAGCGGGTGCAGAAGCATTACTTTCCGATCTAGGTCCTACACACAAGATGAAAGACGCTTTTGCCATACGACGCGAACTAGTCATCAGCAAACTGAGCGAAATACCAGATTTCAAAGTCAATCACCCTAAAGGCGCATTTTATGTCTTCCCTGATGTCAGCGCTTACATAGGCAAGACATTTTCCGATGGTACACACTTCGAAGACGATAATGCTTTCACGCTCTATTTACTTAAGCAGGCACATGTTGCACTTGTTGCAGGTTCTGCCTTTGGAGCTCCTGGTTGTCTACGTATATCATACGCAGCAAGTGAGGAAACACTCACAGAAGCGATACGCCGCATCAGGGAGTGCCTAGCTAACTTGGCATAATACAAGCAAGTATTATTTTATTTGGGGCCATACCCATGACGCTGCATATCCATTTCGACTACCGTCGAATGGATATTTGGTCAGGGTACCGTGTCGTCCGCTATTCCCGACGAAAGAAAGGTCGGGGCCGCTACCACCACTTGTCTCTAACGCGCTCCGCTTGTCGTGCTCCATCCCTACGGGACTCCGCGACAATGAAATAACAAGACTAAAGCGATACCTCTATTAACCCCATCCATTATCTAAATCAAAATGCTTCCAGCTTTTTTGCAAATTTAATCTTTGACACACTTCGTCATCCTTTAGTCATTTAGCCAAGGCTAGACCCTCTCAGTATAATTCTACCGACATGAAGTCGAGACAGGCTAGTCTGTCAAATTTAAAATTGATTTTAGCCACATACAGGGGTTTATAGAATCATCCTAGAAAATAAAATTCCGGGAAAATTTACGAGCACAAATTCAATCATAAAAACAAATCTAGAAGAGGCAAACAACGCTTAAAAAAAATAGGGTTGACAAGAAAAAAATTGACCTAAGCAACACTATGTCAATTCAAGTTTTAATATTTTTTTCCGAAACTAAGAGTTATCATCTAAAAATAAAATTTGCGAGCGATTTGTTAAGGTCACAAATATATTTACACAACTCCTACAATCGCCTTTTTAATTTATTTGGAATTAAAATGTTACGCAGCAATCATTAGACCTAACAACTTAAACCCTAATATCTCCCAAAATAAGAACAAGATATTTTCGTGTGTCACATCAAAAAAAAAACAAAGAAGTCTAAAAATAACTTTTACTATATATTTATCCTGACTAATTATATAGAGCCTCTAGAAGAGTTCATTATGTAATTTAAAAAAACAGATTAGGCTTAATTTCTTATTTGACAAGAAATTAAGTTATTACATTTTATAGATTAACAAATAAATATTCATAAAAGTAAATGACATTCTTACGCAATTCATATATAGCCAGCATAAAGAAAGCACTGCTACATTATCAATATCTATTTTTAGACACCAAGAGTAGTATTGGACATAGAAAAGTATTCAACTCCAATTCGGGGATACAACAAAGTACTTTCATGAACAGAAAAATTACACCTGAAACACAAAGGGGTTATTCGACTTGTCATTTAACAAAAAGAAAGTAACAACAATTATACAGAATGAAAAAATTGCTAAAAAATTTTAGCACAAAATCTCATCCCTCATGCAACCATTATTTTTAAGTACAATGACTCAACAAAAAAACATCATTGGCAGTACGCTCAAACTTGAGTGTCAGATTCCAAAGTGGTCTCTGTACTTTTTTAGCGTTATTTTTATTTTAGGTTTTTGTTCTACAGTACAGGCTAGCAATAGCCTTTGGTGGACAGGAAAATACAATAACGATTTTAGTGTATTAGAAAATTGGTCTAGCACTCCCTTGGAATGCAATGGATCCGGAGCTACACAAGCTATTTTTTCACCGAATCACGAAACTCAATTTTGTTTTACCGACGGCAGTTTTCCATTAGCCGTTGAATATATTATAAATTTTGACCTGCCAGTTAAGAAGAACAATATCTTCATTGAAGGATCCGGAAGAGCCAATAAAATAACATTTACCGGTAGATATCATGAATGCATCAATGATTTCACAGATCATTCCCTTTCATTCCAAAACAATCAAATTGATGATACAAATTTGTTTAGTACAAACAAAAAAACTAAATCCCATCTAACGGTATTTTCTTTATCACCAGTAGCTAATTTTAAAAATTCATTAACACATAACAATACTTTCAATTCCATAACTAATAGTCAAGAACTGGAACATTCTATTATTCTTACAGACAATGACGGAGATGGTATTCCAGACAATGTAGATATAGATGATGATAATGATGGAATATTAGATAATCTAGAATGTCCTCGCCCAAATATAAATCAAAATGGCAATTTTGCACTATGTCTTGGTTCATTTTCCACAGGAAATACTCCCTGTGGCACCTGGACCAATGATGTTGGATCTTGGGATGTCTTATTACCTAACAAGCCTACCATTGCCCAAGGGGGAGAAGAAGGATGGCCAGAAGGAGCAGCAAATGGGACGCCAGCAAGTCCAACGGGGGGAGTCTTTTTAGGAGGAAATTACATTGATCCTAACGACTTGGAAACAGTAAGTACAACCGTACCTGATTTAACTATTGGAACTTTTTACGGCATAGAATTCTATACCGCAAATCTAGGAGTAGAAACTAGTGGAGGAGGAACGGCTATAGGTGAAAAAGCAGGTTTAATAATTGGCATAGACAATAATGTCTTAGTTACTTTTATTACTCCCACTCAACCTTTTGATGGTGCTGGAAATCAACGTTGGCTAAAACATACATACGCTTTTCTGGCCGACAAAAATACACACAATATTTCTTTCACCCCAACACCTGGTGAGGATGGACCTTCAAGCGCTCAGTTCGGAATAGAATATATGGGAATAGATGGAGTTGCCGTTTTTGAATTAAATCAACCTGAATGTGATACAGATGGTGACGGCATTGCCAATCGTCTAGACCTGGATTCTGACAATGATGGGTGTTACGATAGCTTCGAAGCTGGCGTTATTGGATCAACTAATTCTGGCGCATCCACAGATAGCTTAGTCATTGTTACAAATGACACAACTGGAGTAGGTTCGAATGGGTTTGCAAATATTTTAGAAACAATAATTCTAGGCTCATATGATAGTACTTACACTATTATACCAGCTATAGACGGTATAAGCTTCTGCTTTGATAATGACGAAGATGGCATCCCAGACGGTATTGATATCGATGACGACAACGATGGTGTATTAGATTGTGAAGAAAAAGCTACTCTAGGCTTATTGTCCACTGGTGGCACTCTCCCAAATGGCACAACATACACTATGAATGCATCCAACATAAATGATCTTGGAGACGGTGAATTAAGCATAGGAAGCCCTGGGACAAACGAAACGCTAACAATATCATTTAGTAACCCTGTTGACTTTTCACTAACCAATGCAACAACTCCGACGAATCTATCTTGGGAAGGAACTATCCCTCCCTTATCCCCTACTCAAATAACTACCACAGGAACAAATTGGATCTATACACCTGGCAGTATAGATGCAGAACCAAATTTGACTATTGGAAATCTAGCTGAAGGCACCATCACATCAGGTATCGTACCAGCCAATTCAGATTGGGGGACTCTGACTTCAGATAACACAACCGAGGTTACAATCAGAGTTTCTTCTATCGACGCCTATTCCGTCAGGGTGAAAATCTCAAGAGATACGGACAATGATGGTATTGCGAATCACTTTGACTTAGACTCAGATGGAGATGGCTGTTATGATATTTTGGAAAGCGGTGTGACAGGGGCAAACTTCGCGGATAGTCTAGCTGCAACAACTGCAGCTCAAGTTGGACTCAATGGTCTTGCAAATTCATTAGAGAACTTTGACATCCATACGGCAAGAGTAAATTATCTATCTACTTATCCAACTTATGCAGAAGATAGTTCAGCATCTGTATGTAATTCGGCACCAGAAATCACATCCTTACATATCACTGACTACCTTGAAAATGAGATTAGCGTTGTTTTAGATATAGAATCTATAGACGACAACAATAATGAAAATAATGGTTTAGAATATAGTCTTACAGGCAATGGAATAGATGAATTACTCTTTACCCTCAACTCGAATACTGGTGAACTTAACTTTATTAATTCTCCAGATTTTGAAAATCCTACAGATAATAATAGTGACAACACCTATGAAGTTGAAGTTGAGGTATGTGACTCTGGTACTCCCATATTATGTGACAATTTAGCAATTATCATAACAGTTACAGATGAAAACGAAGCTCCAGATGCAGTTGATGATAGCATTATTATTATTGAAGACAATGCTAATAACATCAAAGTACAAAACAATGATACTGACCCAGAAGGCAATACCTTAACTACTAGTATAATTACGAACAGTACTCAAGGCGTAAGCCCGACTGTAGTTAACTCTGAAAATATTGCATATATACCACCTTCTAATTTCAATGGACGAGACACATTCACTTATCGAGTTTGTGATAATGGAAACCCTATCCTATGCGATACCGCATTGGTTATTGTTACCATACTTGCTGAAAATGATACTCCCATATTGATTGACATACCCACTCCCACTATTCCTGAA
>JALZVN010000199.1 GCA_023299965.1 Saprospiraceae bacterium
GACACAAGAGAATAACACAGGATGTGAAAATGCCTTTACAATAGTAAGGACATGGATTGCGACTGATAATTGTGGAAACGAAACGACTGCATCACAGCGCATCGAAGTAGGAGATAGTACAGCACCAGTATTAGCAGGTGTACCAACAGATATCACGGTAGAATGTGATGAGTTCGGTAATATTCCTAATGCTGATAATGTTTCTGCTACTGACAATTGTGATAGTAATGTTCAGGTAGAGGTTACTGAGTTGAGAGAAAATCCAACAGGATGTGAAGATGCATTTGTGATAGTTAGAACATGGATGGCGACTGATAATTGCGGAAATGTAACGACTGCGTCACAACGAATCGAAGTAGGAGATAACACTGCGCCAGTATTGGTAGGTGTGCCAACAGACATTACAGTAGAATGCGATGAATTTGGAAATTTATCTAACACCAACGAGGTAACTGCAACTGATAATTGCGATGACAATGTTCAAGTTGAAGTATCAGATGTACAAGAGAATCCAACAGGATGTGAAGATGCATTTGTAATAGTTAGAACATGGACAGCAACAGATGATTGTGGAAATGTAACTACAGCAACTCAGCGTATAGAAGTAGGTGATAATACTGCTCCAACGCTTGTTGGTGTTCCTGCGGATATCACATTAGAGTGTGATGAGTTTGGAGCTTTACCAGCTGCAAATGATGTAGAAGCTACTGACAACTGTGATGACAATGTTCAAGTTGAAGTATCAGATGTACAAGAAAATCCAACAGGATGTGAAGATGCATTCGTAATAGTTAGAACATGGACAGCAACAGATGATTGTGGAAATGTAACTACAGAGTCACAAAGAATCGAAGTAGGTGATAATACTGCTCCAATACTTGTTGGTGTACCATCGAGTATGACGATAGAATGTGATGAGTTTGGAAATATTCCTAACGCTAGTGATGTAACGGCAACAGATAATTGCGATGATAACGTTCAGGTCGAAATAACAGAAGTACAAGAAAATCCAACAGGATGTGAAGATGCATTTGTTATTACTAGAACATGGATCGCAACTGATGATTGCGGAAACGTAACTACTGCAGAACAAGTTATTGAAGTAGGAGATAACACAGCTCCAGTACTAAGCGGGGTGCCTACAGACATGACTTTAGAATGTGATGAATTAGGAAATATGACATCAACTGATAATGTACTTGCAACTGATAATTGTGATGACAATGTTCAGATAGAGGTAACTGAGGTTAGAGAGAATCCAACAGGATGCGAAGATGCGTTTGTATTAAGTAGAACATGGACAGCAACAGATGATTGTGGAAATGTAACTACAGCAACGCAGCGAATTGAAGTAGGAGATAACACAGCTCCAGTACTTGCTGGTGTTCCTTCTGATATTTCTATTGATTGTGATGCTCTTGGTTCTATTCCAAATGGTGATGCAGTAACTGCAACTGATAATTGCGATAGTAATGTATTGGTTGAGTTCTCAGATATACAAGAAGATGCATTTGGATGTGAGAATTCATTTGTAATTGTTAGAACATGGATTGCTACTGATGATTGTGGAAATGCAACTACAGCAATTCAAAGAATTGAAGTAGGAGATAACACTGCACCTGTATTAAGTGGTGTGCCATCTGATGTTACTGTAGAATGCAGTGAAATAGGAACTATAACTTCTAATACAGCGAATGTTACAGCAACTGATAATTGCGACGATAATGTACAGATTGAGGTTGTTGAAAACCAAGAACCATTAGCTGGATGTGAGAATTCATTTGTAATTGTTAGAACATGGATTGCTACTGATAACTGTGGAAATTCATCTACTGCAACGCAAAGAATTGAGGCAGGTGATAATACTGCTCCAGTATTAGCAGGTGTTCCATCTGATATTACTGTACAATGTGGTGAAGAACCAGGAAACGCTCCTAATATTTCTGCAACTGATAATTGCGATTCAAATGTAGAAGTTGAGTTTACTCAAACTGAGAATAACTCAGGTGACTGTTCAGTTTCATTTGATCTTGTAAGAACATGGATAGCGATTGATGATTGTGGAAACTCTGCAATAGCAACACAAACTATTACTGTTGAAGGCGACAATACTGCTCCAGTATTAGCAGGTGTGCCAACTGATCAAACTATTGATTGTGGTGATGTAAATAGCATTGCAAACTCTGCAAATGTTACTGTAACGGATAACTGTGATTCTAATGTTGATATTGAATTTATTGAAATCAATGAACCAGGTCAATGTGGAAATAATTTCACATTGGTAAGAACATGGATAGCGATTGATGATTGTGGAAATTCTGCTGTAGGATCTCAAAGGATTAGTGTAGGAGATGATACAGCTCCAGTACTTGTAGGTGTACCTGCAGACGTTTCATTAGAGTGTGGAAATGTGCCATCAACTAATAACGTTGATGTTTCAGCTACTGATAATTGTGACGCAAATGTTCAAGTTGAATTTGCAGAAGTGCGTTCTGAACTTGGATGTGTAGGGGCTTACATACTTACTAGAACATGGACTGCTACAGATGATTGTGGAAATAGTTCTTCTGCTAGCCAAATAGTTACTGTAGGAGACAATACTGCTCCTGTTATCTCAGGTGTTCCATCTGACTTAACAGTAGAATGTGGTAACATTCCAGACATAGTAGAAGTGGCTACAACTGATAATTGTGACGACAATGTTTCTGTTACAGTTGATGAGCTTATAGAAGACGGCGGATGTTCGAACAACTTTGTGGTGGTAAGAACATATACAGCGATAGACAATTGTGGAAACGAAGCTGTTTCTGTTCAAAGAATTGTTGTTGAAGACAATGTTGCTCCAGTATTAAGTGGTATTCCTACTGATATTGATGCTGAATGTGATGATGCTGTAGTTGGAGAAATTCCAACTGTTACAGCAACTGATAATTGTGATGCTGATGTAAATATTGAATTGATTGAAGAAGTTATAGCAAGCAACTGTGGATCAGCTCAATCATTGATTAGAACATGGATCGCGACTGATAATTGTGGAAATTCATCTGTAGGAACTCAACGTATCAATATTGGAGACAATACAGCTCCAGTATTAGCTGGTGCTCCTTCTGACCTGACTGTTGATTGTGGTAATGTTCCAAATGCTCCGCAGGTTACGGCAACTGATAACTGTGATAACAACGTACAAGTTGAACTTCTTGAAAATCAAACTGCAGGTAGTTGTGCAGGTAGTTATACTCTTACGAGAACATGGATAGCGACTGATGAATGTGGAAACTCTACTTCATCATTACAAACTATTACTGTTGAAGATATTATAGCACCTGTACTAAGTGGTATGCCAAGTGATATTTCGCTCGGTTGTGATGAAATTGTTGATCTTGGAGCTGTAAGCGTAACGGCTACAGATAACTGTGATCCAAATGTGGTTGTATCTCTAGAAGAAGTGAGAACTGACTCTGACTGTGCTAACTCTTATGTCTTAGTAAGAACATGGATAGCAACAGATGCTTGTGGTAATTCTACTTCAGCATCACAGACAATTACTGTTGGAGACAATGCAGCACCTATTTTAGTAGGAGTTCCTACTAGCATTACTATTGAGTGTGACGAAGTGCCAAGCACGGCAGGCGTTACAGCAATGGATGATTGTGACACTAACGTTGAGGTTTCTGTAGAAGAAATTAATACGCCAGGTGCTTGTGAGAATGAATTTACTCTGACTAGAACTTATACAGCAACAGATGATTGCGGTAATAGCTCAACAGCTACACAAGTAATTACAGTTAGAGATAATACTGATCCAATACTTGCGGGTGTACCTAACAATTTGACTGTTAACTTAAATGTTGGAGAATCAATTCCTGCTGTTGCTGATGTTTCTGCGACAGATAATTGTGATTCTGATGTTGAAGTAGAATTTACGGAGGTACAAACAAGCGGATGTACATTTGTAATTACTAGAACTTGGATTGCAACTGATAACTGTGGAAACGCAGTAACTGCAACACAAGAAATTATGGTTATCGGAGATTTTGATATTACAATAAATCCAACTGGTGTTGAAGTGTGTGCTGGCGAGTCAGTACCATTTACAGTTTTACCTACATTGGATTCATATACTTACAGTTGGACTGCAACTGGTGGTAATTTTGATAATGCTAGTTCAGCTACTCCAGTATATACAATGATGGCTCCAGGTACTTATACCATTACCCTTGTTGTTGAAGATCAGAATTCTGGTTGCCAATCTACGGTAAACACTACAGTGACTATTATTACTGCTCCTAATACAGAAGCAGGAAATAACGGTCCACTTTGTGTTGGTCAAACTCTTGAACTTACAAGTTCAGCTGGTGCTAATAGTTATGTTTGGTCTGGTCCTAATGGATTTACTTCAAACGAGCAGAATCCAGTTATTAACAATATAACTTTGGATAATGATGGTCAATACACAGTAGTTGCTGATTTCGGAAATGGTTGTGTAGGAAATGCTTCTACACTTGTATCAGTATCTGAATCACTTGATATTACTATAGAAAACAATGCGCCAGTTTGTGAAGGCGAAGACATTATCCTGTCAGTGAGTGGAGGTAATTCATTCAGCTGGTCTGGACCTAATGGATTTACTTCAAATCTTCAAACGGTAATTATTTCTAACGCTAATTTAGGACTACACACTGGAGCTTATACTGTTACAGTTACTAGCGGTGCAGGTTGTGAAACTGTATTATCTACTGATGTACAAATTGATAGATTCCCAACAGCTACTGCAAGTTCAAATTCACCAGTATGTTCAGGTGGTACACTTGAATTAGATGCTGATGGTGGTATTACTTACCAATGGACAGGACCTAATGGTTTCGCTTCTACTTTACAGAATCCAATTATTGATAATGTTGATTTGGATGCTGGAATATACACTTACACTGTAGCAGTATTTACTGATGCGGGTTGTGTTGCAAGTACAGATATTATAGTAGAGATTATTGGTGATATATCAGCAATAATCACAGGAGAGAGTTCTGTTTGTGAAAATGAAACAATAACTCTTACAGCTACTGGTGGTGTTGAATACGAATGGATTGGACCAAATGGCTTTACTGCTTCAGGTGCGACTATTACGATTGACCAAGCTAGTATGAATAACTCTGGTACATATACAGTTACAGTAACTACCGCTGAAAGATGCAGTGCAACTACTTCTTTTGATGTAAATGTGTTGGATTGTGGATGCGACGCAGATACATGGGTAGAGTTCACACAAGATGAAAATTGTGATGATGAAAACGGTGTAGCTGTACTAGCTCCTAGTACATATATGTATACTTGGTCTGATGGAGGTACTGGTTCAGTAAGAGAAGATTTGCCAAACGGTACGTATACGGTTACAGTTGTTGATCCTAATGGATGTGACGCAATTCTTACAGTAATAATTGAAGAATCAGGTATCTGTGATGAGTGTGTGGCACCTGCTGTTAACAATACGATTATTGTACAGGCTACATGTGGAGAAGGAAACGGAGGAGCAACGGTAGTAGTAGCTAACGATCCTTCTAAGTACACTTATACTTGGATTCCGAATATTGGAACATCAAACGATTTAGGTAATGAGCGTGAAGACTTGACGGCAGGATCTTATGAAGTAATTATTTCAGATCCTAGATTCGATGATTGCTTTACTAAAGTCAACTTTGTTGTGCCAAATGCTGATGGACCTACGGTAGAAGATATAGTTATTACTGATGCTGTATGTAACGCTAGTAATGGTTCTGCGACTTTATTGCCTTCTCCTTACTTGTACATGTGGACTCATGATGGTTTCATAGGTAATTCTAGAAACGATCTACTTCCAGGTACATATGAAGTAGCAGTTATAGATGCAGATAATCCAAACTGCCCAACTATAATCACTGTGATCATAGGTAATCAGTCTGATTTTGAGGCTGAAGCTAATGTAGATGTACAACCGGATTGTGGATCAGCAAATGGAATTGTTACTGTCAATGTTATATCTAATGGATCTGGAAATTACTCTTATAGCTGGAGTGATGGCGGGACTGGTATGACAAGATCTGATCTCGCAGGTGGATTGTACTTAGTTATCGTAACTGATAATTTAAGTGGATGTTCTACAGAGCTTATGTTCTTGTTATTGGATGATGTTGCAACTGCAAATATTAGTGTTTCTGATGGATTTGTAAGTTGTGCAGGATCAACAGACGGTATGGTTGATATACAGTTGGATTTACCAACAGATTTTGTACTTCCAGCAAATCAGTTAATTACTAATCAAGATGGATTTACATTTACGAATGGTAATCTTCCGGCTGGTAGTTACTGTGTGATGATTACAGATGGTAACGGTTGTGTTGCTGGAGAAGATTGCTTCATAGTAGAAACTCCTGATGCAATTAATATCGAAATTGTGTCATCGAATATGACTTGTACTAACGATGGATCAATCACATTGAATATTTTAGGTGGAAACGCACCTTACACATTTGATTGGGCTGATCTACCAGGTACTAGTAATATTGAAGATAGATTTGATCTACAAGCTGGCGAGTACAGTGTTACTGTTACTGATGCTGAAGGTTGTAGTTCAAGTATGAATGATATCAATATTTCAGACGACTGTACTATTGGTTGTGTTATACCAAATGTTCTAGTTGACGTGACTCCTTCTTCTTGTGGAGGATTTACTGGAGAAATATTGTTAACGCTTGATGCAGATGTTACAGAATATAACTTCGATTGGGAAGGAAACATTAGTAGTGGTGTGAGTGCAACAGGTCTTGGTGCAGGAACATATAACGTTACTGTTTCAAGAGCGAACGATGAGAATTGTAATACTGAATTAACGATAATTGTAACGAATAGTGATGGACCAATTGTAACAGTTGGTAACATAACAAACGCTACATGTGATGCAGGTGGTACTACAAGCCTTGCACCTAATACGCTTAATTTCAATTGGAGTGATGGTGGAGCTGGTTCTGATAGAAACAACCTAATGCCGGGTACATTCTCAGTTACAGCTACTGATCTTGCTACGAATTGTTCTAGCGTTATTGCTATAACAATAGGTAATGGATGTGCAGGTGGATGTGTAGATATTCCTACAATCGCCGTTTCAACTGTGGACGCATCTTGTGGCAATAGCGATGGTTCAGCAACAGTTGTTGTGACAGGATCTGCTACTGAGTATATGTTCATTTGGACAGATAATATCAGTACTACTGACATGGCTGCAAACTTAGCTGCAGGATCATATGGAGTGACTGCTGTGGATGTTGATAATCCTGCTTGTAGAGCTATTGGAACTGTATTGATTGGAAATGAAGGTGCTACAGATATCACAGTAGCTAGCAATGTTTCTGCTACTTGTAATAATGCAGACGGAACAGTTACATTGTCTCCTTCTGATCTGACTTACGATTGGAGTGATAATGGCTCAGGAAGCACAAGAACGGATTTATTAGCAGGTACATATACTGTGATTGGTACTAACGGTCAGGGTTGTGCAACGACAATCACGCTTACGGTTGTAGAAGATTGTGGAATTTGTGTTCCGCCTACTGTTGATGATGTAATCACTAATTCTACTTGCGGTAATGCAGATGGTATGATAGAGTTAACTTCTAATATAGATGCTATTTATGCTTGGAGTCCAAACGTAAGTAGTACAAATATAGCGAGTGACTTGACAGCTGGTATTTACGAAGTAGAGGTAATCTCATTACTTGACCCTCAGTGTAACAACATCTTCACATTTGCAGTTAACAACGAAGATGGACCTCAGGTAGCTGTTATCAGCCTTGCGGGTGCAAGTTGTGAAAATGGTGGTTCTGTAACATTAGCTCCTGCTGATGCAACATTTGCTTGGAGTGATGGAGTAGATACAGGTGATATGCGTGATGATATACTTCCTGGTGACTACTCAGTTACAGCTACTGATGCTAATGGATGTACAAATGTAATTTCAGTATCTATTCCTGATAACTGTGATCCTACATCTTGTGTAAATCCAGTTGCAGACATAAACTTGACAGAAGCAACTTGTGGAAATGCTGATGGAGCGATATCAATTGCTACTGATAGAGAAGTAGTATTTACATGGTCACCAATGGTAAGTGATTCTAGCACAGCATCTAATATTACTGCTGGCTTGTACTCTGTAACCATTGCAGATAGAATTGATCAATCTTGCTTTACTACATTAAGCATTATGCTTACTAACTCAAATGGGCCAGTTGCTCAGATTGAAGAAGTAACGAATGCTACTTGTAATGAACTTGGATCTGTTACACTTTCTGGTGATGCTACAAATACATATACATGGTTTGATAACATGATGGTTGATACTAGAAATGATTTAGCACCAGGTGATTATGTGGTTACTATCACAAATGATTCAGGTTGTGAAAACATGATACAAGTTACAGTTGGTGATGATTGTGTGGTTATGCCATGTGAAGCACCTCTTGTAGACCCTATTGTTACGGAGAGTACTTGTGGAAACGCAGATGGAGCTATTACTCTTAATGTTGCTGGAGATGTTATTTTCACTTGGACACCAAATGTGAGTAATTCAAACGAAGCTTCATCATTAGCTGCTGGCTCATACAATGTTGTTGTTGCGAATGCAATTGATCCATCTTGTTCGACTACATTAGATGTAATAGTTAGAAATAGCGACGGACCAGAAGTTACTGTATTATCAGTAGTTGATTCTGACTGTCCTATTGACGGTTCTATAATCCTTGGACCTGCAGTGTACACTTACACATGGGACGATGGATTTGTAGGAAACGAAAGAACAGACTTACCAGCAGGTACATATACAGGTACAGTTGCTGATACAACAGGTTGTACAAATACATACTCAGTTACAGTTGGTGACATTTGTAACCCTGCGGTTTGTAATGCACCAATCTTGACGGCTGATATTATGGATGCTACTTGCGGAAACGCCGATGGTGCGATTAGTATTACTGTTGAGGGAACTGCTGATGTTACATTCAGCTGGACTCCTACACTAAGTACGGATGATAACCTTACGAATATTGAAGCTGGTTTATACACAGTGCTTGTAAGCAACGTGGACGACCCAACTTGTAGTACAGAATTAGCAATTCTTGTCTCTAACTCTGATGGACCAATGGCTTCTATTAGTAGTTTGACAAATGCTGATTGCAATACAACTGGAACAGTAAGTTTAGCTCCTGATACTTTGATCTATTCTTGGGTTGATAGTGTTCAAGCAGCTGTTAGAACAGACTTGCCAGCTGGTGCCTATGCAGTTACAGTTTCGAACCCAGCAGACAGCGCAGGTTGCACAAATATTGTACAGGTAATTATTGAAGATGATTGTCCAGTTATACCACCTAATAATTGTGATGCAATTGCAGGAAATCTTGATATTGATTTAAGCCCAGTTTGTCTTTCTGATTCTATCGCAACTATTTCTGCGACACCATTAGGAAACAGTCAAGTGCCTGCTGGATTTAGTACGCTATATGTACTTACTTCAGGTGATGACTTAGTTATCGAGCAAGTAAATGTAGATCCGATATTTGATGTAGATACATTGGGAACATTTAGAATTCATACTCTTGTATTTGATCCTTCTACGCTTGACTTGGCTGTGGTTCAATTTGGAACTACTACGGCAAGTGATGTAAATGCACTTCTTGTTCAAGGAGGAGGTAACACATGTGCTTCATTAGATTTATTAGGGGCATCTACTTTACTATATGACTGTGGTGATTGTGAAGCTCGTGCAGGTTCATTGACTATGACTGTTGATCCTATCATCTGTGTAGATTCTACAACAGCAAATGTTGTATTAACTGCTACACCAGACGGTAATCAAGTAGTACCAGATGGCTTTGAATTAGCATATATCTTGACATCAACTACATCATTCTTACTTGAGGATGTAAACACTGATCCAGAATTTACAATAACATCTGAATTAGGTATATACACGATTCATGCTTTTGTTTACGATACGACTCTTGTCGATCTTGATTCTCTTGACTTGTCAGGAAATACTCAAGTATTCGCATTGAATAGTTTATTACTCCAAGGTGGAGGTACTATTTGCGGTGAGTTAGACTTAGGAGGAGCAATGGTTACACTTGAAAGTTGTACACTGAATCCTACAGGTGGATGTACAGTAGAACTTGTTGATGCTGATGTTGTAGATCTTCAATCTGATGATTGTGACTCAGGAGCAGATTTCTGCTTACCTATGGCATTTTTAGATGTTACCACAAGTTATGAGATTACTGTCAACGGAGATGTTGTAACGGAGTTTGTTGGTTGTGATTATGATACGACATACCACTACTCTTTATTCAGCTTGATTCCTGACACTCTTGAAGGACCTTACAGTGTGGATACATGGATGGTAGGTGATACTTCATTCACAGGTATTGTAAATAATGTAAATGACTTAGTTGCTTTCATGAATGCAAACGATACGCTAGGACAATGGAGTTTAGATACGCTAGCAGCTGTGGTAGTAGGTGGCGCTCAAGGAGTTGGGTACGGTACTCTAGAATTGACAGATACGATTAAGAACCTTTCTGTAGAACTTGACTTGAATAAAGTATTAGTGCCAAACGGAACTTCTGTTGAAGTGGCTCCAGGTGCGAACACAGTAGTTATTACAGAATTAGCAACTGGATGTTCTGATTCAGTTATTGTAAACGTTAACTGTAGCTTACCTAACCCAGTTATGGGAGATACATTATTCCAGACGGTTGTGATTGGAGAGATGGATGTCATTTGTATTGATTTTGATTCGCTTACTACGATTGCCACTTTCGTTAATGATTGTGATGCGAACATTAGCCCAGCAGTTGACTTCATGATATTAGATTCCACTACTTGTGTTCAGTACACAGGAGATGCTATTGGATTAGATACTGCTTGCTTGATTGCTTGCGATACATTAGGTGTTTGTGATACTACAATTCTTATTGTTGAAGTTCTTGAACAACCATCAAATGATCTTGAGATCATAATTGAAGTAAATGCTGATTCGATTGTTTGTCTTGATACTGATTTAGTAGGTCCGATTGATACAGTATTCAACGCTTGTCCAACTAGCGCTGATGGTAATGCTGAATTCATGATTGATAGTACTGAATGTATCAATATCCTAGGATTGACAGAAGGTGTAGATACTGCTTGTATTGTGATTTGTAGCAATTTCGTTTGTGATACAATCAACATAACAGTTACTGTAATACCAGAAGGAGGAATATTACCTCCAGTTGCCGTAAACAATGATACTATGACTGTGATTAATACTCCAGTTACAGTAAACGTTATCCTCAACGATACGCTTAATACAACTGAGCAGGGTACTATTGAGATTCTTGATGATCCTTTAAATGGTACTGCTTCAGTTACTGCAGACAATGAGGTTATCTATACACCAGATCCTTCTTTCTGTGGTCAATTGGATTCATTCACTTATGTGTTGACTACGATTGGTGGAGCAGATACAGCTACTGTTACAGTTAACGTATTATGTGAAGAGCTTACAGTATTCAACGGATTCTCTCCTAACGGAGATGATGTGAACGATACATTCACGATCCTAGGTATCGAACGATTCCCTAACGCTGATGTATATGTTTACAACAGATGGGGTAATCAAGTGTATTTCAGAAACGGAGGATATCAAAATGTTCCAGGTATAGCATTTGATGGTACTTGGGATGGATCAGATCTTCCAGATGGTACATACTTCTATATGATCGATACGAATGATGGTGAGAGAATTACTGGATACGTTCAGATACACAGATAATAACCTTTTAAGGTAGAACATAATTTTGAGGCTCATTTCACTTAACCGTGGAATGAGCCTTTTTTAGTCAATATATCCGTCATTCAATAACGTCGAAATATTAGTCACTATTTCTACTTGATGCTTTATGGCTTATAAAGCATGTTGGTACCCATATTTGTAGAAGTGCTCTAATAAGTGTTTGGGGTCTTCCTGGCAGAAAAGCCAGGTCGCTACGCTACATAGCTCGCTCTTCGCTCGGTCCTGCGGACTATCTACATACGTAGATCCTATTGCGCATCGCTAGCCCATGAAAGTATATAATATAGTTATATATGTATACATATTGATATGATTCCTTATATATCAAATGTTGAAATAATATATATTTTTTATTTTTATCTAATCTTATATCAGTTAAGATCCTCAATCAATACCTACCTAATCCATGGTAAAAATGTCATAAATATCAGGTTGTTTAGCCTTATAGAACTCTTTTGGTATAGATATTGGCTTTAACAACCGGAACAACAGCATGTGAGTACCTTTACAATCATTCTCAATTGATATAAATTGCAGAAAGATTGGTCCCCTCAAATTCTGACTCAAGTACCTTATTTCCAAATGAAAACAATCTACCTATAGCAGATGTAGGTGCAATTCCTATTTAGGACACTTTCTACATTTATTAATCATGCCTCCCTACTAATGTACCCTCCTGACAAAGTATACTACTATACATATGTATAGTATACTCCAATAGGAGAATTTATTAGATAATTATTTTATAAAGTTTAAATCATAAACATGTCACAACTGGAAGTAGAAAAGCAGTTAAGATTTTCTCTGGTGAGAATCTTTATTACGCTTTTCCATTTATTGCTTGATGTTTTTACAAGTTTTTGCATTAGCGCAAAAGATTGTATTAAAAGCATGGC
>JALZVN010000200.1 GCA_023299965.1 Saprospiraceae bacterium
TGACTGTAGGTCATAGACTTAATACAAGGTCTGCACCAAGTCGCCCAAAAATCGATGCACACCACTTTTCCTTTCAGGTCAGACAATTGCACCGAATGACCATCGATATCCGTCAGAGCGAAGTCTGGAGCCGTTGACCCCGTCTGAATGGGCTTATTCTCATTATAGATAGAACGCAAGACGTTATTGTATTGCTCATGTTCATTGCTAGCGATGAATTCTTGAATAGAATTTCCGTACAAATGCGCTTTACCCAACTGACACTTGGTAGCCAATTCTTTTGCTTGCACAAAAGCCAATACTTCTCCTTTAAAATACTGCTTCGCTAGTTCACTAGTCGTCAAAAAGCGATTGTCTCCTTGCTCCTTCTGATGCTCCAAATATTGATTGATGAAATCAACATAATTGATATTCGGCAAAACTCCCTCCATCGAAATTGGTATATTCTTTAAGAAGGAATAGAAATTCTTAGGCAAAACTATCTCATCCTTTCGTTGCACGTATTCCTGGATATCCTCATAATTAAACATCATCGTAGCATAGGAATAGTCTACATTAGATTTGATGAATCCTTCATCCGTTGAAGACAGATCATTCTTCTTTTTATACTTATCAAAAAATTGACTTCGCTTCTTATGCAGAGATTTGGCAAAATCCATAAAGTCTTCCGCTCCAGAAGTTTCGCTTTTCATAACGAGCACTTCAAATTGAGGGGCGAAAGCTTTTGCCTCTTCCAACAGATAAGTATTCAGGGCGGCGGACTTGCCTTCCATTCGAACGCTATTGGGAAAATTATTGACATCAAAATCAATATTGATCTTATCACCTGGAAACAGGTATATCTTCAAGGATTGATCGCCGCATCGCAAGTATGCCAAGACCGGATCTTGCAATTCAGTAGCAAAGTAGTACTTCCCTTCCGCATCTACTACTAAGGGTACGCGCTCTTCTTGAAAACTGATGAAATCGTATACAATCGTTAAACTAGCTTCTTTGCTAACTCCTGAAAAAATCTTTCCAGAGACTTGAACAGCGCTGCTTGGTCTATCCTTCAACTCATGTGGAATATCCACATACTCTTTCTCTGATTGAGATTTAGTAGCTTGGATGAAAGCAGACTTATCAAAAGGTAGCCCCTCATTCAAACCTCCTATGACAGGTGATTTTAGGGCAGAGTATACATAAGTTTCAATAAAGTCATCGCTCCGTTTTTTACGAAGCTGTTCCACATCATACTCCGCACGCAAGATCTCATTCAGCTCTTTATACTCATTGTGTGAAGCGAAGGCAGCTATTTCCCTAGCAATATCCGCATTTGGATATAGCTTTATTTTCCAGTACAAGGCTTTTGCTAAAGTATAGTAAAGCGCCTCCCCTTTTAAATAATGACGCGCCTCAGAGGTATCCGTTAAACTATATAAGTAAATAGATTGTACTTCCTCTCTAGAAACTTTCTTTTCCATTAAGTCTAGAAATGTACTCAATACCCAACCTCTTTGTCCTCTATTATTTTCTACTTCTACCAGCGTTCCATAGTACGCTATGCCTTGATGATAGTACTCAAAATGCTCACTTGTCTTCAAGTGTAGATACTTTACCTCTTCTCCATATCCCAGCACCCCTGTAACTTCGGTTTGACCAGGCTCTTTATACAGCTGTGAGTTATGCATTCTATTGATAGCATACTTTTTTATTCTATGCGTAGAAGCGCCATCCGCTTTTTTGAGTTGCACTTGATTGGCTTTCAAATCACTCACCCATCCTTTTGTGCCATTGTCGAGCTTCACAAAGTCCAACTTATCTACTTTAAACACGGGCAACAATTTGGCAATCGCCTCCTTGTTCAGTATAGATTTACTTGCATTGAGAATAGCCACTTCATCTCCTGCCTCCAGATGGATGAACTCCCCTTCCTCACTATACAGCATATTTTCTTGCGCTACTTTTTTGTAGACATAGTCTTGTGCTTTATCTGCTGAAGCCAACTCTCCTTTATACTTGAGATATTCTTCTAAAAACTCACAGTAGTTGCGACAGGTCAACAATACTGACCCTTCCAAATCCAAGTCTTCTAAAAAACTATAGTAAGAGTTAGGCAAGTCCATTGGAGCGGCGTGACCAGTTCGCAGTGGTTTTTCGATTCTATAATTCAACATCTGATTGGCATGCCAGTACTGGTTATTGATCGTAAGATAGTCTTTAAACCCAGGTGTCATTTTAGACTTGCCAGCAATATCATACTGCTCGTAAAATTGATTTTTCTGTTGGAGTATCCTATCAAAAGTTTGTTTGAAGTCTGCACTATTCTTTTGCTCCATTTCGTAGAGCACAAATCCCTGATCGATATGCGCAAAAGTATTTTTCATATCCACCAAAAACTGGTTGTTATATTTCCCTCTACCTGAGCAAACCAATGTCTTCGCAGGACTATCTCCTCTAAACTCCAATTTCAGATCATCCCCCTTTTGTAGGTATAAAGGCACGCTTTCCTCTCCATAGCTAAGGCGAATTTCTAGATCACCAATCAGGTCGAAGTCTACACTAAAAGACCCATCCTTCGCAATCGGAAGTAACATGGTCTCTTCTTTAAAACTGAGACTATTTTTGAAGTAACTGATTTGAACTACCTTGTCCGTAGGCTGATCTACCAGCCCAGATATAGAAGTGTTGAGTTGCTTGAGAGAGTATTGATGAGAACCGCTGGCGGAGAAACCAGATTGTGCCAATGATTGCGTTGCGCTACTGCACAAAATGGTAAGTAAAAATAGTATGTGGATTGTTTTCCTAAGCAAGTTCTAAAGTTCGGCTATTAAGCCAACAAAAATAGAATTTTATCTCGAATTTACCTAGCCAAACAGTATCAAAATATGGGCTTTTAAATTCTAGCCATATTTTATAATACCTATCTTCTGCTTAGAACAATATTGCCTCCTCAGGGCTATGCTGTATCGTCAACTTTTTGCCTTCTGCTGCCTCTACACGACCGATCACTTGAGCCTCTATATTAAACTCCTTAGCCAAGGCGATTAAGGCAGAAGCGGTCTCCTGATTTGTATAGATTTCTAGACGATGCCCCATATTAAACACCTCATACATCTCCTTTAGATCCGTACCTGATTCTTGTTGAATCAACTGAAATACTGGAGGCATAGGAAACAAGTTATCCTTTATAATATGCACATTATCAGCAAAATGTAAAACTTTCGTCTGTGCTCCACCAGTACAGTGAATCACCCCATTCAAGCTCCCCAGATACTCATCAAACACACGCTTGAGCAATGGCAGATACGTTCTTGTAGGAGACAACAACAGATCCGCTACCGTATAGTCTACCCCATCAAAAGTCACCACATCTGTAAACTTTTTCGATCCAGTATAGCGCACACTACTTGGTGTCAAAGGATTAAATGAATCTGGATAGGCCTCTGCATGATAACTACTTAGTACATCATGACGCGCAGAAGTCAGACCATTCGATCCTATCCCACTATTGTATTTCGTCTCATATGTCGCCTGTCCGTAGCTCGCAAATCCAACGATGACATTTCCAGCTTGTATATTATTCTCGAGTACTCGATCTTTTTTGATTCTAGCAAATGTAGTATATCCCACATCGATACTTCGCACGATATCCCCTACATCAGCCGTCTCACCACCAGCAGGGTGAATCCCTACTCCGTACGCCTGCATACGCTCACAAAAAGCATTTGCCTCTCTAATGATCGTTTTGATCACCTCACCCGTGATTAGATTCTTGTTACGACCGATAGTAGACGAGAGTACGATATTATCTGTGCATCCTACACAAGCCATATCGTCCACATTCATTACGATAGCGTCCTGAACGATGCCTTTCCAGACCTCGACATTACCCGTTTCCTTCCAACACATATACGCCAGACTCGTCTTCGTACCAGCCGTATCCGCATGCATAATATTGCAGTACGCATCATCACCTCCCACAATATCCGGAAGCACTTTACAAAAAGCATTCGGGAATATCCCTTTACTCAAGCCCTTAATGGCTTCATGCACTTCTGTTTTTGCAGCAGATACACCACGTAGTTCGTATTTCGTCTTCTCTGTCATAAACAATTTTCCTAGAGTTTCCGCAAAGATAGCTCATTGCCCTTATTTTTTGCCCCCTTTTTCTAAATTAAAGTATTTGTTTTCTTTTTGGGAAAAATACCCTTGCTACGCAGGGTACCGCGTCATCCACTATATCCAGATGCAGAGACGCATTGCCATGCGTTTCTGCATCTGGATGCCGTTTCTACCGCTTTTTCCTACGCACTCCGTTTGTCGAGCTTGGTCGCCTTTGGCGAGTCGCGATTAGTGATTGCATAAAGATCCCATCAGTTAGCCAATACCAATTTGAGTAACACCTACTCCACAGCTGCAATGATCTCCCCCAAAACCTTATCGAAAGGAAAGTCTTTCCCTAAGCCTAATCGCACTACTACCAAATCCAAAGAAGGAATCATAACTACATACTGCCCTTCATATCCGGAGAACTTGTAGGTATCGGCAGGACAAGAAGGATAATCTTTAGGCTCCCCATTGAGCCAAATATGAGCTCCATATCGTCCTTCTGATTGTGGCGTCACCTGTAAGGAGTAGTCGCGCCATTCTTTAGTAAATATTGTATCTATTCCACCATTTACAACTCCTTCATCGAGATAAAGTCTACCTAGCTTAGCCCAATCCCGAGTAGTAGCATACATAAAGGAGGACATAACGTATTCATTTTGCTCATCGGTTTCCATTTGAGCGCCATGCATACCTAATTTATCAAATAATGCCTCCTTGGGAAAATCATAATAGTCCTCTTCCTTATCAAACGTATTTTTGATAAGTCGTCCTATTAGATTAGTAGTGCCGCTTGAGTACTCCCATACTTGCCCTGGAGCAGATTCATAGACAGAAGCCCTAGCGTATTCTGCTGCGGACTCTTCCAGAAAGAGCATCTCTGTCACTTGGGATTCAGTACCATAGGCTTCGTTCCATTCCAATCCGGAGTTCATCCGTAGGAGATTGTCAAGTGTGATCTTACTCCTTTCATCCTCAGCCCATTCTGGAAATAAGTTATCTTGTTGAACGTTTAGTTTTCCTTCTTTGACTAGTATACCTACTAAGATATTACACACACTTTTGGTCATAGACCAACCTAGAAATGGAGTGTCCTTATCATGAGGGGCTCGGTACTTTTCCGCTAAGATGCTACCCTTGTGCATCACTAGCATAGCTCGAGTCTTTTTCTCCCTAGAATCTCCTGTATCAAAGGCTGCTTCTAGTGCAAGATAAACTTGCTTGATTTTATCATCTGATAAGCCAGAAACACTCACTGTAGAATCTGAAATCATGGCACTTGAAGGCAGGATGTTTTTCTTTTCCACTTGAGGGATGTATTGAGCTTTATGATCATCATCGTCAATAATCAACTTACATCCCAATCCAGGTCTGTAGACAGAGGTCATTTGGCGCATACCAAAGGTACTGGCTGAAACGGCTTTTCTACTGTCATCCACCTGAAGAGAAGCGAGGTTTTGCGGAAAAGCCTCTAGCTCTTCTTGTTCTATTGTTTCTAAGTTGCGATCAGCGACATATAAGCATGAGCAAGCACGCTTAGCAGCATAGCCATTGATGATGGGTAGCTTTGGATACACAAAGAATACAAAGGCAACTACCAAAGTAAATAGCAGTAATAGAACTGATCTAAAAATCCATTTCTTCATCTCGAAATTCGATTAACCTCCAGCTTTCTTAATATCCTTTGCCCCTTTCTTTTTAAAGAAGTCCATGATCTTATCTCTGTTATCCCCTTGGATAATGATCTCTCCATTCTTTTGAGAGCCCCCTACACCCAGAAAAGATTTGAGTTCTCTTTCAAGTTCTTTCATCATAGTGTTAGTCATGTCCAATCCCCTTACTATAGAGTTAGGTTTTCCTTTTCGCTTTTCTAGATGTACACGTATGATAGACTTTGCTACAAAGTGATTGCTTTTCATGGTCTCTTCTTGAGGTTCTTCTGGAGCATTTTCAGGATTCCCCATTTTTTGGAAATCATCCCAATTGAGCGAGGTGCCTTTCTTTTTAGCCATTAACTATTTCATTTATTTAAAGGCAAAGATAAGGATTTATTATCGTTGTCTTCGAAAGTAAGATTAATACCATTTTGGGTATAAAATAACGCGATAAGGGTAGTAGCTAGAT
>JALZVN010000201.1 GCA_023299965.1 Saprospiraceae bacterium
CCATAATATGGCATCTGCTATCTCTTGAACATCACCGAAGCGATTCATTGGTATAGCTTTTTTGAGTTTTTCTGAAAGACCTTCTTTCAGACCGTCCATCATCTCAGGCGTAAATAATGCTGTCACCGTAAAGGCAGGACAAATTGCATTGATCCTAATATTTTTTTTGGCATACTCCATGGAGGCCGTTTTGGTCATACCTACTACTGCATGTTTACTAGCAGCGTAGGCGATACTTCTAGGCAAGCCGCGTAGGCCCGCAACACTCGCCGTATTCACAATCACTCCCCCACCTTGCTTGAGCATTTGAGTCACCTGTAGCTTCATTCCATAAAACACACTATTGGCATTGACAGCCATCACTTGATCCCAATCATCATTTGTAGTATTTACCATTGGTGTTGGGATATTACCTATACCCGCATTGTTGACAGCGATATCTATCCGTCCGTAATCTTCTATTACCTTTTGATGCATGTCTTGCATCGCTTCCCAGTCCGCGACATTGGTTTTGATAAAGGTAGCTTCACCTCCATCCGTTTTTATTTTCTCCACTAATCTAGTGCCCGATTCCTCATTCACATCTACTGCCACTATACATGCACCCAGCTGAGCCATTGAGACGGCAGTGGCCTCCCCTATGCCTGATGAAGCACCAGTTATGATTACGATTTTATTCTTGAAATCCATGCAACAAAGCTAGGTTTTTAATTCGCTAATCAGAGGAGTATTACAATGTTTTTTTTTGACAATAATGATTTGGGCGTACCCATATTCCTTCGCTTAAATAGCGAAGGAATATGGGCGGGCTATGCGCAGCTTGGTCCCGATGAAAAATCGGGACTGACACTATCGTGTCACTGCTACTATCCCTTACGCGAGGCTATTACTAAATTAACAAAGTTTGATCGGTTAAAATTTTAAGCTATTGAATTGTAGCATTTTCAATAATTCGGCTTCTTGAATTTTGTCTTCTCGTAACGACCTCACGTATGGAAAATAAATTAAACCTTGCCTTGGAAACAATCTGGAGCCCAGATAGGCAATGATTTTTTTTGAAAAAAATATGGATAATAAGACTGAGTTACGCTTCTCGCCTGATCGCATATACCAACTCATTCTCATACTTTCCATCTTTGAAAATAGTTTGAAGGAAGGTAGCCTCTAGTTGAAATCCGTTTCTCTCAAGCGCTTTGATAGAACCTATATTTCTGCCAAATGGACGAGCAAAAATCCTATCGACATCAAAATTTCCAAACCCATACTCTACCATCCGAGAGATGGCTTTTGTCATAATTCCTTTGCCCCAATATGGCTCTGCTATCCAATACCCAAGTTCTATGTTCTTGCTAAACACATCTTCCAATGGATGCAAACCAATAGCACCTATGGGCTCTGTGCCAACATAGATACCTAATATCTGAGCAGGGTCGTTTTTGTGCGTGAGTATGATAAAATCTCGTGCATGGTCTTCGGTATAGGGATGGGGAAAACGATTCGTAAGGTTTTCCCAAATATTACGGTTATTTGCGTGCATCGAAAAAATCAAGGCATCCTCTAATGAAAGTTTTTTAAGTTTGAAGTCCTCCAAAAATAAATATTGTTTTAACCCTTCAAAATCGCTGCCACTCCTGGCAATTCCTTTCCTTCTAGGTATTCTAGCATTGCACCTCCACCAGTAGAAATAAAACTCACTTGTTTATCAAGTCCACTTTGATTGATGGCAGCTACGGAATCGCCTCCACCTATCAAAGAATATGCCCCTTGAGCCGTCGCATAAGCCACTGCATGTGCTACAGCCCTTGTCCCTCCTGCGAAAGGTTCCATTTCAAATACACCCATTGGACCATTCCATAATATAGTTTTAGATCCTTCAATTACCGCAGCAAATTTATTCCTTGCGTCCAGACCTATATCAAGCCCCATCCAATTTTCAACAATTGCGTCACTTGCGCATACTTGGGTGTTCGCATCTTTATTAAAGGAATCAGCGATTACTGAATCACTTGGTAAATAAAATTTGACGTTCTTTTCTTTGGCTAGGTCTACCAATTCATTGGCAAGAGCTACCTTATCTAGTTCCACCAAGGAAGTTCCTATAGCCCCACCTTTGGCTTTCATGAAAGTATATGCCATACCTCCACCGATTATGATATTGTCAACCTTATCGAGCAATTGCTTAATAAGCATAATCTTATCTGACACCTTGGCGCCTCCAACTATTGCAGTGAATGGTCGAGAAGGGTTCTTAACAACCTTTTCTGCATTTTCTAGCTCCCTATTCATCAATAGCCCAAAAGCTTTCTTATCCTTTGGAAAAAATTGCGCTATTGTAGCAGTAGAGGCATGTGCTCTATGGGCTGTACCAAAAGCATCATTAACATACACATCTCCCATCTTAGAGAGCTGTTTTGCAAATGCTTCATCCCCTGCAGCTTCTTCGGGATTGAATCTTGTATTTTCCAAAATTAAGACTTCTCCTGCTTTGAGCGCTTCAGACTTTTGTTGTGCGTCTTCGCCTATGCTATCTGTTGCAAATTGAACAGGCACTCCTAACAAAGTACTAACTCTAGCAACCACATGTCGTAAAGTGAATTTTTCTACATTAATATTTCCATCTTCCTTCTTTTTCTTTTGTGGTCTGCCTAGATGAGACATAATGATAAGCGCATTATTCTTTTCAAGCAATTTCTTGAGTGTTGGGATGGCAGCCTCTATACGCGTATCATCTGTGATATTGTGTTGGCTGTCTAATGGCACATTGAAATCAACACGAATGAGTACTTTACTATTAGAAAAATTCATATGACGGTGTTACTTGCAAGGTAAAAAAAAACATTCTCAAATCATACGTGATCTGAGAATGCTCAATGTATTTCAAAATATTGAAAAAAGTACTAACTAGGTACTACTTTTTTACTTTAGCTGGTCTCCCTACTCTTCTTTTAGCAGGTCTGCCACGCTTCTTAGCTACTGCTGTAACTTTACTTTTAGCTGGTCTGCCTACTGACTTCTTTGCAGGTCTTCCACGCTTCTTAGCGACTGTAGCAACTTTACTTTTAGCTGGTTTTCCTACTGACTTCTTTGCAGGTCTTCCTCGCTTCTTGGCTGTAGCAGCAGTTGCTTCACTCTTAGCTGGTCTACCCGCTTTTTTCTTAGCCGGTCTTCCACGTCTTTTGCCAGTTGCCTTTTCAGCGGTTGCTTTCTTCGTAGTTGCTTTCTTCGTAGTAGTTTTACGCTTTGAGGTAGCCTTTTTAGCAATTTTTTTACCTGCTTTGCCTGGCTTCTTTTTCGCAACCAACACGCAAAGGTCTGCCAATCTAGCAGAATATCCTGCTTCATTATCATACCAACTTACAACCTTCAACATGTTTCCATTGACACTAGTCAATAAAGAATCAAAAATAGAAGAATGCGGATTGCGTACTATATCACTAGAAACTACAGGATCTTCGCAATATTCTAACACACCTTTCATTGCCCCTCTAGACATTTTTTTAAACGTAGCGTTTACTTTTTCTACTGTAGCTTCTTTTTTTAATATAACGTTTAACTCTACCAATGAACCAGTTACAACTGGAACTCTCAATGCCATTGCACTTAACTTGCCAGCAATACTTGGTATCACTTTAGCTACTGCCTTAGCAGCACCTGTAGTTGTAGGCACTATATTACAAGCTGCAGCACGTCCTCTTCTCAAATCAGCGTGTGGAGCGTCCTGTATTCTTTGATCACCTGTGTAAGCGTGAGTGGTAGTCATAGATCCCACTTCTACTCCCCAATTATCTTCCAGAATCTTTACTAAAGGAGCGAGACAGTTCGTTGTGCATGAAGCATTAGAAAAAATGTTTTCTCTAGCATTTAACTCTTCATCATTCACCCCTAGTACTATAGTCTGTACATCATCGCTTTTCGCAGGTGCAGATATAACCACACTCTTTGCACCAGCCTTTCTATGAAGATCCGCTTTTTCTTTAGTTCTAAAAAAACCAGTACATTCTAAAACCACGTCTACCTTCAATTTTTTCCAAGGTAATTTAGATGGATCTTTTTGAGAAAAAGCATGAATTTTCTTTCTATTTACAATCAGCGTATTTTCATCGTGCTTTACAGTGCCATCGAATTGACCATGAGCTGTATCATACTTCAGAAGGTGAGCTAATGTTTTATTATCGGTTAGATCGTTGATTGCGACTATCTCAATCCCTCTTTTGTTTAATAAGTTTCGGAATGTTAGTCTTCCGATTCTGCCAAAACCATTAATTGCGATTCTTTTTGCCATGACTTAATTCGTTTTTTAATTAAAAATTCGTGCAAATGTACGTTGTTTTTATGGATTATCACTTATTGCTCTGCACTATTTCATTTTCTAGAATCTTTTTTTAATTTTTTTTGGACTAAGACTTCCTATTTACAATTATAGGCAATATATTTGCATCTCCAAAAAAAGGAGTATTTAATGAATGCTTCACTTAGAGATTTTTAGAATCTCTCATTAAGAATAGATTGCCATTAATTTGGCCCGTTCGTCTAGGGGTTAGGACGCCAGGTTTTCATCCTGGAAACAGGGGTTCGATTCCCCTACGGGCTACAATATAAAATTGAGCTGCAAAATACTTTTGCAGCTTTTTTTTATTTATACCATAGAAGATCACTTTAAAAAAGAACCATCCCTCTACTGAGGTTTACACCCTGAAAATTAGGTTCACTGCAAGAATGGCTATTTTTTTAACTAATCTTTTGTTCTTATTTCCTTTATTCCACTCAACTTATCTTGACTAGAGTCCTGCGGATCGCACCTAAAAAAAATCCTCTAGATACATAGCTATAAACACAAAAATGCGCCAGTGCCATACCGTCGATTATCTGAATACACTTGACTCACCTCTTCCGTTAAAGCACATAACTCCTTGATTTTATTGCAGGGTGCTATGTAAAAAAAACGGGATTAGCCATTATATTAACCTAGAATTCATCTCATTAGAACATCGTATATGTAAATTTAATATAAGTTAATCGTGATTATGTGCAACGAATTTCCTATATTTGTACTCTACCTAATAGGATAGATAACTTTAAGTTGCTGTTCGACACCCCTCACAAAATTACTGTATACTGATTGCTCTATAATACAAGTCCAATTTTGGCATCATATTATCATACCTAATACGAAGAATGTTTAGTTTGATCAAAAAGTAGCAAAATGAGGTTTTTAGGGTATATTTTTATTTGTGTTTTTAGTTTTTCCATTTTCAGCTGCGTTGTTGATGAACCAGACAATGAGCTAGTACCTATGATACCCGTACCTGAGCCAGAAAAGCAGACTGTTTTTGGTGTTTTTGAGGCAAATGAAACTACCAATGAGATTTTAATTGAAGGTATTATTACGGAAAGTACGGCAGGTGACCTGTCGGCTCTTTTAATCGAGTACCCTGACACAAGGATCATTTTGATGGGTAATGTAGAAGGTGCAACAACAAATGAAGCTGCTTTTGAGGCAGCTCGAGTCGTTCGCTCCAATGAAATCGATATTCACGTTGTAGACAATAGCATTATCATTAGAGAGGCCGTCGACTTTATGTTAGGAGGTCTAAATCGCTCTAAAGGAGAAAATACACAACTGGGCGTTGGTGCTTGGATTAATGATCAAGGCGAAATGGCTACTGATTTTCCATTTGGACATGAAGCACATCTTCCTTGGATTAATTTTTATCAAGAAATGGGCTTTCAATTTCAGCAAGCGACAGACTTCTATAATTTTTACATTTTTGCTGCAACTTCAGACGAGACATTATTCCTGACGGACAATCAGATTAATACCTTTGGATTACTAGACTAATCTTTGCACATTTATTTTTCTTATCATATTTTTCATAATATTGTGTTTCATATCAAAGCACAACCCACATGAAAGACCTTGTTCAGAAGCTTGTTGATCACATTACGCTAGAGAAGATAGACATCAATATTTTTAGAGGTAATTCTCAAGCTGTTTCGTCAACCAGAGTTTTTGGAGGACAAGTGTTAGCACAGGCACTACATGCTGTGAGCAACACTGTTGAGCCTAATCGCACCATCCATTCCATGCATGCTTACTTCATCTTGCCTGGTAATACCGCTGACAAGATTACCTATATCGTTGACCGAGTTAGGGATGGAGGCTCCTTCACCACACGGCGAGTTAGAGCCATCCAATACGGTAAAGACATCTTTGTTATGGCGGCTTCTTTTCAAAAAGAACAACCTGGTTTAGATCATCAAATCGACATGCCAAATATCCCATTTCCAGATGATTTGGTCACAGATCAAGAGTTAGCCACTAAGATGGGAGATTTCATTTCTGATAAGTTCAAAGAAATGATTAGGGTTCGCCCCATAGAGTTTAAGCCTGTAGAGATGCCAGACATTTTTACGCCGATCAAAAGTAGCCCACAACAACACGTATGGTTACGCGCTAAGGGCAAACTATCCGATGACCCACGAATACACCAACAAGTATTAGCATATGCATCGGATTATAATTTATTGACCACTGCAATGCGCCCGCATGAAGTCACCCTAAAGGATCTTCAACTTGCCAGCCTTGATCACGCCATGTGGTTCCATAGGTCTTTTAGAGCAGATGATTGGCTACTTTACGCACTTGAATCTCCAAGTACTAGTAACAGTAGAGGATTTACTAGAGGCAATGTATTTAACCAAGAAGGGCAACTAGTGGCTACTGTAGTACAAGAAGGACTCATTAGAAAGATAAAATAGGAACAACCTCGTTACAAATAGGTGAGACACTAAGGCTTTTCTTGTTACCTATTCGATGCGTCTAATTGATCTGTACCCTAGTGAAAATTAAGGAGAATTCCCTCCCATTGACTAAGCTAATCGATAGCTCTTACGCTAGACTCTTATGCCATTTTAAACTACAAATGGTATAATTCCAGCATTCGCAACTTTTGACCGCTTCTATCTCATAAAAAAAGGACCACAATTATGCATTGTAGTCCTTGGATTATTTTCTCAATGGCTTGGCAAAAACGTTAAAGTACCGACTTGCAAAAGTTATTACGGGAATCTACCCTTCTCCAATATTTTGATAATCAATACTGTAATGCAAATACAATATAGTATTTTACAAAAATTGCCTTACCCTTCATTCTTCTTATAAGTTATTTTTTTAGCAATATTAGAATGGCTTAAATATCACTCTTCTATGCTTGCTGTCATTAGGCTCTAATCCTGACAACAACCTGCTCTCCCCAAAGCCTTTTGCGCTGAGTCTTGAGCTACTTATTCCATTATTTACAAGATAAGCTCTACAAGCTTCAGCTCTCTGCTGAGACAAGCTTTGGTTTCCTTCAGCACTACCAGACGCATCAGTATGGCCTTCGATCATCAATTTTGTAGACATGTTCCTTTTTAATATACCTATCAGTTCATTTAAATCAACTTGTGACTTAGTTACTAAAATAGACCGTCCTTTTTCAAACTCTACTGATTTAAGATTATCCAGTATGCTCAACTCTTCCTTACTGAAAGGACATCCCCCATTCTTGGCATTCCCTGCGACGTTTGGACATTTGTCTAAATGATCAAAAATCCCATCTCCATCTCCATCAGGTGGACATCCAGACTCGCTTGCAAAATTTATGTTAGGACAAGAATCATCCTTGTCATAGACGCCATCTCCATCTGAATCACTTGGGCAACCATTATTAGCTTCAACGCCAGCTATTTCTGGGCACCTATCTAACGAATCATATACACCATCATTGTCTATATCGCTTGGACAACCTTTATTTTCAGCAATACCAGCCAATCTAGGGCAAGCATCGTCCGAATCTAAAATACCATCATTATCTGTATCTACTTCTTCAACCACCACAGGAACTGGTGGGATCATTTTATTGAGATCAGGTTTTTCTCTTCCCAATAACATATACCAGAATAGCCAAAAAAATAATAATATAACTACAATGGCTATCAAAAAATCATCTCTTTCCTTCTTATTAGGAAAACCTAGCAAATAATTACTCATAAAGTGTTTGTTCTTTCCGTTAGTAAGTTCATTGTTCCTTAGGACTACAGATATCTCTAGAAGTAACTGTATAGAGGTATAAAAACCTCTGAGTTTCCTCCAAACACGTCATTTATTAAATCAATTTTATAATTGATTCTTTCTTCACAATCAAATAAAACAAATAATGTATTCGACTCAGGTTGCCATTCAATTTTAACATTATGCTAATTTCCATCTTCTATATTTACGTTTGAGCTTGCCAGAACTAGTCCCTGCTAATTGTTAGTACCGGAATGAATGAAGTCTCCATCTCGCGTTAAAGCTATATGGTCAAAAGTAGAATCATTGAATGAATTATTTGGATCATTATGTTGGTAAGTATCAAACTCAATAGCAATGGATGGTTGATTTTGCCCCAATCCAAAAGATGGAGTATTTGAAGAAGTAAACTGATTAGAGATTATATTTTTGAAAAAAATGCGACTCCATCTCCATCATCATTATTTCCGAAAAATAATTCTGTAAACAAAATTACAGGCTCAGTCAAGTCTAAAACATTATTTGAAGGGCACCTCTGTCAACCCCATCAACTTGTACAGAATCTACAGATAACGGATAACAATCAAAATTATTTACGGAACCTACTGTAGTAAATTGAGCCCCCACATTGTTAGACATGAATAAGGATATATTCAATAGAAACACTCCGTATAAAACGCGACCTAAATTCAATCATTTATTTTTTCGCCTAACTACAAAATTAGAACCTTAATCAAATTACATTTTAATAAATCCAATCTTTCTTAATCGATTGAGCTTATATAATGGAGATATTTCCAGTCGTTTTTACCCTTCTTTGACAGTCAAATTTTTAATAAATAAAACTGAAATGCCTAAACTTGCGTTTCCAGACTGAAAAGAACTTAAAAGTAGTATATTACATATTCCTATATACTTACTATTATAAATGATTAGACAGAATTTTAGATGGCAGAAATAAAAACAATAGTATTTGATTTAGGAGGTGTTCTTGTAGATTGGAATCCTAGATATGTATATAGAACCATATTTGATACTGAAGAAAAGGTAGAATGGTTTGTGACAAACATTTGTTCGCTTGAATGGAATGAAGAACAAGATGGGGGTAGACTTATAGCTGAAGCTAATAAAATATTAGTTGCTAAGCATCCTGAATATGAGAAAGAAATACTAGCCTATTATGAACGATGGGAAGAGATGTTGAATGGCTCTAATCAAGATGTAGTAGATATTCTGAGATCTTTAAGAGACAATACGAAATATAGGGTCTATGCTTTGACAAATTGGTCGGCAGAAACCTTCCCTAGAGCACTTGAACAATTTGATTTTCTAAAATGGTTTGAAGGAATTATTGTATCTGGAAAAGAATATCTGAAGAAACCCGATCCTGCGATATATGATTTACTTGTGAGACGATATCAAATAAATGTAGAAAGCGCAGTATTTATAGATGATAATCAACGTAATGTAGATGCATCAAATAAATATGGTCTGCCTGCTATCAAGTTTGACTCTGCAGAACAGTTAAAACAAGACTTAGAGAAATTAGGTGTAGAACTTTAATTTACAACAAGAATACGTTTTCTGATAAGATATTTTTTTTTGGACAAGGGATCGTAGTCATGCGACTAGTGCGCTGATTTGTAGAAAAGCAATGGAGCAGTCCCTGCATAGCAAGGCGGGCATGCTAAAGGACCTGGTGACGCAGAGCGCGGTCCTGACGTCTAGTCTCGATATATGTGTGGCGTGGGTGGCGTGGATGCAAATAGCATCGAGATCCAGTCAGGATGGCCCCAAATAATTATACTTTTGAAATTAGAAATGAAACTTGTTAATTTTATTTGACAGCTTGCTTTTCCGCCTCTAAACGTTTTGCCTTTTCCCATACTACGGATTGGCTTCCCTTTATGAATCTGAAGAACCCTTTATAAACGGAGTAATTCATAACACAAAAATAGTAAGGGATGAAAAATACCTTAAACTTGAGCTTCTGCTTCTCCAATAGATATCCTATTGCAGCTAGTAAGTAAAAGGCTACTTGTCCCATCAAAGTCAGCACGAAAAATGGATGCCCTCCCATCGCCAATGGTATATTTACAATAAGCAATACGATCAAAGCTAAGGGAGTTAATGTCCATCTTAGAACTCGATGAGAAATGTATTGAAATGACAAAACGCCGTATTTAAAAATATTCAACAAAGGAATAAGTCTTGATATAGCTTGCAAACCTCCTGCTGAAATGCGAATTTTTCTTTTGAGCTCCTCTCCTACTGAGGCAGATGCACTTTCTACTGCGTATGCTCCTGCTTCATATCTCACTACATACCCCTTCATAGCAATCTTGAGCGTCATGAAAAAATCTTCGATCACTGTATCCTTTGGTACTGCCTGATATAGATCTGTGCGCAAAGAAAATAGCTCTCCTGCTGCACCTACTACACTATATAGCTCAGAATCCCATTTCTTTAGAGTTGATTCATACTTCCAATAAAAGCCTTCTCCTGCAGAGTTTGCAGAATCCTCAGCTTCCATGCTTACTCGCTTTTCACCAGCGACTGCGCCTACTTTAGGATTGGCATAGTGCGCCACTATATTTCGGATAGCCATTTTATTTACAAATGTATTGGCATCAGTATAAATAGTAATGGGTGTTTCAACAAATTCCATAATACGCTCAACAGCCGCGATCTTTCCTTTTCTTTCATCGCTGTGGTAGAGACTCCACTTAATGCCGTCTGCAAAAGGGTAATCATTTACCTTTTTAGGGGTATCATCACTTGACCCATCTGTTACGAAAAGGAATTCTATTTTATGCTTAGGGTATTCAAAAGCAAGGCAATTCTCAATCTTATCCTCTATCCAGTCTTCCTCATTGTAGGCTGCCACTACAAAAGTGACTGCAGGTAAGTCTTGTTCTTGAAAGCCTTCTATCGTTAGCTTACCCTTGAATAAGCGTTTTATTCTGACTAAAAAAAACAGTACAATACCATACCCGATGTAGGTATATAGTATAATAAACAACGATATAAAGAAAATTACCTTCAATGTGACTTATTCGTGATAGTAGGGTCTAATAAAATGTATATCGGTCTATAAGGACAATAGAAGTGCCAAATTACGCTTTTTGAAAGTTATAGCTCGTAAAATATATATATAAGCTTCTTTAAACCCAATATTTAGGTTTTTTGGTGCTAAGACAAATAAATAAAATTTATATAGCATGTAAAATGCTATATTTCTTATATTTGTGAAGAACACTAGTTCTAAACACAAACATCTTAAGGAAACTATTTAAGAAATTATTTAGTTAAAGTGTTACAATACCGAAGTGTCCCTTGAATAATATCATCCATAAACCTACTATTTCTCCAAAATAGCTCTCAAGACCTTCATATTTTATTGTAATAGGCTAATTATGACATGTCACATTATGGCACGATTTTGTTAGTAAGAGTACCTGCTAGGTTATAGCTTGGACTTGTTTGTTAGAAATTAAAGATTTGATTGTGAAAGAAACGATATTAATAGTAGATGATCATGATAGTGTACGCCTTATTTTAGGTAACATCTTGGTTAAAAGCTACAATGTTGTAACGAAGAGCGACGGTATAGAAGCTTTTGGTTGGTTACATTTAGGTAACGAACCTGACTTAATCATCTTGGATATGGTAATGCCACGACTTCATGGTATGACATTTTTAAGTAATATTAAGTCAAGTGGACTTTTTTCACATATTCCCGTGATAGTCCTTACTGGTAATGAGAATAAAGAATTCGAAAACCAAGTAAGACAAATGGGTGCAAATGGCTTTATTAGAAAGCCATTCAAACCTGATAATTTGAGAGAAACGATTGCCAATACACTGCGACAAACGCAACTAGTTTAATGTAATCGAAAAATGTGTTATGGATATTTTAACTCCTTCACTTCCCAAAATTGGGAGAATTAATACTAAAGAGATTCTAGTAGTAGGCTTCGAGGATGATGCTTTTGCTGTGTTAAGCAAGCATAAGAATGGTTCTCGAAATTACCACTTAACAAGGATCAATTCTTCTTTCCAAGCTTTTAGAAAGCTTAGTGAGAGCTTACAGAATGATATTCCTAGTGAGCAACCGCAAGCTATTTTGTGTGATATCGATTTTCTAAAAGAAGACTTTTTCAATTTATTGAAAAAAATTAGAACTGATAAACTCACCAAAAACATACCTTTCATCACTTTGTCAGCTAGAAATACAAAGCTTTCTATCAAGGAAGCTGCTCTACACGGCATAGATGACCATTTTTCCTTAATTAATTTAAAATGGAGTTTAATCACTAAGCGTATTGAATTCTTGTGCCAATTCAAGCAAGAAATTGCAATGGAGGCGAATCAAGTTTCAGCGCCGTTCACACCATACAGTATTCCATTTAAAAAGCGTCTTTTTGATATCTTCTTTGCTTGTTGTGTATTGTTGGTTTTGAGTCCACTACTATTATTAGTGGCTATAGCAGTAAAACTGGAAACAAAAGGAGGAATCTTTTACCTCTCTAAAAGAGCAGGTTCAGGATATAAGACTTTTGATTTTATCAAATTTAGATCAATGGGTGTCAATGCTGACTCTAAGCTAATAGAGCTTGCACACCTTAATCAATACGATGGAACTGTTAAAGCAACAGCTCCGACTTTTGTGAAGCTTCAGAATGACCCTAGGGTTACTAAAGTAGGCAAACTAATCAGAAAAACAAGTATTGACGAGTTACCACAGTTATTCAATGTCCTTCGTGGAGATATGTCTATCGTCGGTAACAGACCGCTTCCCTTGTATGAAGCTGAACAGTTAACTAAAGATCAGTGGATTACGAGATTTCACGCACCTGCAGGACTTACGGGACTTTGGCAAATTTCTAAAAGAGGCAAGAAAGATATGTCTTCTGAAGAAAGAATCATGCTGGATATCGACTACGCAAAGAAGTATTCTGTTAGAATGGATTTAAAAATTCTTCTAAAAACTCTTCCTGCAATGATACAAGATGAACAAGTATAATTTTTATCTTTATTAAATAGATAATTGGCGCTTTTTTTGATTCTCTATGGTAGAGCATGTATTGTGTTCTTATCATATAAAAATCAAGGCCTTTAGCCCCATTCTATTAAATATCAAGATGGATTCAAATCAACCTCTCGTTTCAATTATAACTGTCAATTTTAACCAATTGGACATAACCTGTGCGTTGTTTGATTCTATCAGACGTAATTCTTATAAGAACGTGGAGGTTATCTTGGTGGATAACGCCTCAAGGGAAAATCCAGAACAATACATTTCCGTTAACTATCCTGAAGTTAAATTTCTACGCAGCGAAAAAAATCTAGGATTCGCTGGTGGCAATAATCTAGCACTTCCAGAAGTTTCTGGTGAGTATCTATTCTTTGTAAATAACGATGCTGAGCTAACGGATAACTGCATTGAAATACTTTTAGCACAGTTTGAGAAAAATCCAAAGCTAGGCATCATCAGTCCTAGATTGTGCTATTACCCTAGTGATGAAACTGATCACAAACAATTGATCCAATTTGTAGGCTGTACACCAGTAAATAACTTCACCGCCAGAAATAAAACCATTGGTATACTGGAGGAAGACAAAGGGCAATATACTACGCCTAAAGCCATTCCTTATATCCATGGGGCAGCGATGATGATACCTACAGAAGTAATCAAGAAAACTGGTCCAATGGACGAAATGTTTTTCTTGTACTATGAAGAATTAGATTGGAGTGAGAGAATCAAAAAGGCTGGATACGAAGTCTACGTAGAACCAAATGCTTTGGTTTTTCATAAAGAATCTGTTTCCGTAGGTAAACTAAGTACTTTAAAAACTTACTACCTCAATCGAAATAGAATACTTTTTATGAGGAGAAATAAAAATCCTTTACAAGTTTTACTTTTTAGTTTGTTCCTAGTCTTTGCTACAATACCGAAAAACACAATTGTATTTATCTTAAAAGGACAATGGGATCACCTCCAAGCATTTTATAAGGCTATCTTTTGGAATTTATCTCACCCAAAGCACAGTAGTAAATGCCCTAGCCTAGAGCAATTTTCAACCATTACTCAATCCTAATTCATGTTGACCAGTATCCTAATATCCGTATTTACTGCTCTTGCGAGCATCATTATATTTTTTCTAGTACTTCCATTTATTACCATATTATTGTCATTCTTGGGAGGTGAAAAAATCAAGACTAAAGAAATCAAAAAAGAATTTGATTTTGGCTGTATTATCACTGCATATAAGAATGCAGATATTACCAAGCCACTCATTCAATCTTTGCTTAGACAGAACTATAAAAATTTTGAAATCTATCTAGTTGCTGATGATTGCAATATCGAAGACTGGGATCTATATGATGAAAGATTGACTGTACTCAATCCTCAGCCCGCGCTAAAGTTAAAGGCAAAGTCAATTATACATGCTATCGAAAACTATAAAAGAAAGCATGACTACTCTGCTATTTTTGATGCGGACAATTTAGCACATCCAGATTTTCTCAAAACCTTGAATGTATACGCTAACAATGGAATGCGCTCTATCCAGGGACAAAGAACGGCTAAAAATCTAGATACCATGTACGCATGTGCCGATAGTACAGGTGAGTTTTATAAAAACTATATCGAAAGATATGCTCCTTACTTAATCGGATCATCATCAGTGATTTCAGGATCAGGTATGGCAGTCGAATATGATTTGTATAATGAATATTTGAACAGTCCAGAGATACAACAAGGTAAAGAAAAGTGGAAGAAAATGTTGCAAGAGGATAAGATCCTTCAAAATTTCTTAATCAACAAAAAAGAGAAGATTAGTTATGCTTGGGATGCCGTAATCTATGATGAAAAAGTAGTATCAGGTGATCAGGTAGAAACACAAAGAAGTAGATGGCTGTTTTCATATTTTCAGAACTTACCAAATTCTACAGGATTCGTAATTAAAGGATTATTCGGTTTGAACTTCAATCAATTCTTTTTTGGATTGATGACCGTCTCACCACCAATGTTCATTCTATTGTTTATTGCAGTAGTGTTTATGATCTGTGGAATTTTTATTGCACCGGCAGTCAGCGCAGGATTATTCGTTGCTATCGCTATCTTTAGCTTGAATGTACTCTTTTCTTTATACTTATCGAAAGTACCTTCTCAGATATGGACCGCATTATGGGGACTCCCCTTATTTGTATTGAGTCAGCTCAAAGGCTTATTTAAAATTAGCAATCCAAATAAGAACTTCAAGCACTCAGAGCATACTAGATCAGTCTCTATTGACGATGTGCTTAAAAATAGTCCCCAAAAGATTACACATGAATAGATGTTCTTGCTTACTTTGCTAGACCAATAGGAACCAATCTATATTGGCAAATATCATAATCTGGTTGGCAAAGTGCGAAAAATTGTCTTCATATCTATCTTTATAAATATACTCGGTCTGCTGGCTATTGCTACAATCGTACTCAAGCAAGGTGGACCCTCTAATATACTTTTCAAGCTAAGTCATAAACACGCTCTAGCCAAAATGAAACATCGAAAATCCCTGTTCAACAACAGTCCGATTTCCAAGGAAAGTATAATATTTCTAGGAGATAGCATCACTGAATTTGGCGAATGGTCAGAGTTTTTTCCCAATCATACTATACTTAATAGAGGAATCGCTGGAGATGGTATCGCTGGGGTGCAAAATCGTCTAAAAGAGATACAAAGGCATCAATCAAGGGCTGTTTTTTTGATGATCGGAGTGAATGACTTATGCTTTCACTCCCCTACGGAAGTCATCCAAATGTATAAGAATCTGCTGTCTACAATGATCTCAAGTCTCATGGGAACTGAGATCATTGTACAAAGCATTCTACCTGTGAATAATACAATCTACAAGACCGGTACAAATAACACCCAAATAGATGAGGTTAATGATACAATACGCACTTATTGCGTCCAAATGAATATTCCATACATCGATTTAGGCGACTCTTTCAAAAACCAAGAAAATAGGCTTAAAAAAGCATTTACCTCAGATGGTATCCACATCAACGGAATTGCGTATAATGAATGGACCAAGTTACTAAACCATTGGTTACCAATAGAATAATATGTTTTTTAACAGTATTGACTTTTTAGTTTTTATCAGCATATTCTTTATGCTATACTTTGCTGTCAAAGGCATGCCTAGACTCATCCTATGTCTAGTGGCTAGTTATATATTCTATGGAGCTTGGGATTGGAGATTTTTGAGCCTTATTATTATTTCCACTTGTATTGATTTTTATGTCGGGCGTCAAATAAGTATTACCGAAGAAGAATCATCAAGAAGACGGCTTTTACTCATAAGTATATTTGCAAACCTAGGATTCCTAGTTTTCTTTAAATACTTCAACTTTTTCATAGACTCCTTCAAAGACATGCTGGTGTCCAATGGACTAGAAACAAACATGAGTACATTGAGCATCATCCTGCCTATGGGTATCTCATTTTACACCTTTCAGTCCATGAGTTACACCATAGATATATATCGTAAACAGCTCAAAGCAGAAAACGATATTCTTGTTTTCGCTACCTATATCTCCTTCTTTCCACAATTGGTAGCTGGACCGATTGTAAGAGCAAGCGACTTTTTGCCGCAGTTCACAATGGACAAAAAATTTAGTTGGGATAGAATCATACAAGGACTTGGTCAAGTATTATGGGGCTTCTTCAAAAAAGTAGCCATTGCAGATTCTTTAGCCTTATATGTAGATCTATGTTTTGATGCTCCAGGTACCTATGGCTCGCTCCACCTCATTATAGGGGTTGTTTTTTATGCCTTTCAGATTTACTGTGATTTCTCAGGATACTCTGACATTGCTATTGGACTAGCCAGGATGATGGGTTTCGACTTTCCAAGGAATTTTCGCACCCCCTATTTCTCAAAAAACTTTTCAGAGTTTTGGGAACGCTGGCACATCAGTTTATCAAGTTGGTTGAGAGACTACCTGTACATTCCTTTAGGCGGAAATAGAAACGGTAGTTTTGGATCCTACTTTTTCATAGTTTTATTTTTCACACTCAGCATTTTGATCACGCAATGGTGGTGGTTAATCCTAGCTGCCATTTTATTGAGTCTCTTATTGTTTTGGTATAAGAAACAAGGCTATAAGCAGGAAGCTAAGACTTTCACGTATCTCAACCTCATGGTTACGATGCTACTTGGAGGACTGTGGCACGGAGCAGCTTGGACGTATTTATTTTGGGGATTCCTACACGGATCTTACTTGATTATCCAACGCCTATTCTCCAAACCATACAACAACTTATTAGATGCGATGCGTATCCCAAATATGATTCAAAATTTGATGGCCATGGGTATTGTATTTTTTGCTACGTGTCTGGCATGGATATTTTTCAGAGCACGATCATTTGAGGATGCTTTTACCATCATTAGCAGTATCGGCTCCCTTGCAGATTTCTCTTGGAGTTCAGTATTGCACAAACTTATAGTCATCAAGTGTGCTATCCTTATTCTATTGCTTTTAGGAGTAGAAATTATTGCCCAACGTCTTGACTTTAAGACTATCTTAGTTCACAATCCCGTTTTCAGAGTAGCGTCATTTGCTATGATACTTTGGATAATAGCTTTTTTCGGCACCTTTGGATCAAATGCATTTATTTACTTTCAATTTTAGATTAAAACATACCTTTGCAAATAGTGACCGATATAAAAAATAAGGAAAAAATGCCATCTCAGCAACCTGCACCGGGTAAAAACCGCTGGCTGTGGGTACCTGTTTTTTTATTAGTCTTATTTAGTGGAGACAGAGCTGCAGGTTTTTTGCTCAAAACAATAGAAAGCAAGTCTCAGTTTAGGTTCACAAAACTATATCAAGGTAAAGCCGCATGCGACATTCTCATAGCGGGCAATTCTAGAGGCTTATCCTTTTATCAACCATTCATAACAAAAAAAACAAATCAAGAAGTATTTAGTCTAGCATACAATGGCATGTCCTCTAGCGTCCTTCATATTCTCATTAAGGACTATTACGAAAGACATCAAGCTCCAAAAAAATTGATTCTTGAAGTCACTTGTGCAGATCGTTTCAACAAAGAATTGATCCCCGCTTTTGCTACTTATGCTTCCTACTCCCCCAATATCAAATCCTATTTAAAAAAGAAGGATCCCAACACTTTTTATGGCTCACAAATTTGCCATTTGCTTAGGTATAATAGCGAAATCTTTCAACGTTCCATTCGATACCTTTCTAAGAATGACAATCTCTGGTTGACAGATAGGACTATTAGTGAGGCGATGTTAGCCAAGTCTGCAACACTAAAAAAGGTTAGTATAGATCATATTCCAGAACTCCAAAATGAGCTTGCTGCCATAGTCAAGCTTGCCCAATCAAAAGGAACTGAAGTCGAACTCATCATCGCCCCATTCCTACCAAACTACAGAAAATCCATGTATAATCTTACAGATTACATCGTGGAAGTAGAAAGACAAACTGGACTAAAAGTTAAAAACTATGCAGGAGCTATCCAAGATGCAAAATACTTTGGAGACTATTTTCACATCAATGTATTTGGCGCAGAAAAATTTATTGATCGCCTCCATCAAGATCGCGTTTTTCAGTAAAGTGAATTTTTATTATTCTCTAAATTTGAATAAAATCAAAATTGACTATCCGCATATTGTACAGCAATCTAAGATTTTAATACAATCAATCTCAGTGCTGAAAGCACGTCACAACAAAGCAATGGGTGAAACCCATTGTAATTATGTGCTTTGCGAAAAGTGCTGAAAGTACGCCACAGAATCCCCATGCTACCATATGGCGTACTTTCAGCACTTCATACTTGAAGGAAAGCTCTGCCCCTCCTCGCCAAGTTTGGCTCAGTTCATTCCTTATTTTGGTCTACTAGACCAAAATTGCTTCGCATCAGACAATCACCCTATCCTTTGCTGTGCGCTCC
>JALZVN010000202.1 GCA_023299965.1 Saprospiraceae bacterium
AATACCATCAAGACAAACTAAAAGAAGCACTAACAAAGGAGGGTATCTCTCATACCAATCAGTTTCAATATCTTGGATATAATCCACCTTATGAATTAGTGAATCGAAGAAACGAGGTTACCGTAGAACTGCAAGAGAATCCATAAAACTTACCAAATAGGGATGCATAATCGTATTTAAAGCCCCATATCTAAGGTATCTGAGGTAGTTTTTCTATCTTGAAGCCTGATATGAATGGACTCCAAACAGGCAAAGAAGTAGAGGCAATTATTGCCCCACTACCTGTCCTAGACTTATGTGAAGAGGTAATCCAGTTGCCTAAGGAAGCGCACCTTATAAATAGGGGTGATTTTGACGTATACTTAGCCGAAGCCAAGGATATACCTACCCTACTACGAGAAATTGGAAGACTGAGAGAGCTGACTTTTAGAGCCACTGGAGAAGGCACCGGTAAATCAGTAGACATTGACGAGTATGACCAAAGCTATCTAAATCTCTTTATCTGGGATAATAAAAACAAAAAGGTCGTTGGAGGATATAGAATGGGAATGGGTGCTTCGATATTTTCAAAATCTGATCTGGATCAATTTTATTTGAATAGCCTCTTTGAAATAGATACAGAAGCGATTCCCATTTTGAGGCAGTCAATAGAGCTTGGACGTTCTTACATTGTCCCTGAATATCAAAAAGCATATCTCCCCTTCTTTCTATTATGGCAAGGAATCCTAAAAGTATTGGTAAACAATACTCAGTATCAATATCTGATCGGTCCTGTGAGTATCAGTAAGTATTATTCTGGTCAGAGTAAGAGTTTAATCATAGCCTTCGTGAAGCGATATTTTTTTAATGATTCGCTGGCTACGTTTTTCAAGCCTAGAACTCCGTTTACACCTAGCGTAGAGCAGGTAGATCTCGATAAAATGCTTGATGCAGTACAAGGAAGTAATTTGAGAGACTTAGAGACTTTTATGAAAACCATAGAACCTGAACATATCAAAGTACCTATCTTGCTTAAGCAATATACCAAGCTCAATGCAAAATTCTTAAGCTTCAATATAGATCCTAATTTCTCAGATGCCTTAGACGGGCTGATGATCTTAGACGTCAAGAAGCTTCCTGATTCTATTTTACAATTGCTTAATGATAAATAGGTGAACAAAATCAGAGCTTTCTTTCGGCTACTCTTTTTTGCCATTGGGTCTATCTTTGTTATTTCAAGATACTTAATAAAAGCGACTGTTGTAGGTAATGATCTAGACCGTGCGTTGCGCTTGAGAAAACAATGGTTTAGACTTATTAATAAATCGCTTGGTGTACGAGTTGTTATTTCTGGAGAAATGCCAAAAGAGTCAGGATTATTGGTTTGTAATCATCGATCTTATTTTGATCCACTTGTAGTCATGCAATATTTATTAGCTCTACCGGTAGGTAAAACGGAAGTCGCTACCTGGCCCATTATAGGATATGGTGCAAAAGTATCAGGTTCTATTTTTGTGGACAGAAAGACAAAAGAAGGTCGGGCCAAAGCTAGACAAGACATTCTTCAGACTCTAAGGAATGGATACTTTGTCATCAACTATCCTGAAGGGACTACTCATATAAAGGCTCAAACCAACGATTTCAAACCAGCTCTTTTTAAAGATGCAGCAGTAGAAGGCTTTACGGTCTACCCTATTGTACAAGAGTATCAACGAGATGAGGATGCTTGGATAGGAGACGATACTTTTATACGCCATTTCTTTGACTGCTTTGGCAAAAAGAATACCTATGTCAAATTGAGCTATGGTCCTGCCCTAAAATCAGATTCTCCCATAGAATTAATGGAGATGTCAAAACAATGGATTGACAAAGAGTTGTTACTACTGAGAAAGAATTGGCATCACTCTGACCCAACAATGATAAAGCATGCAGCAAAAAATGTGGTATAAGAAAAAACGAGTTTATTTGCTCGCCATTCTTTGTCTTTTGTTTTGCGTTACCAAAATGGAATGGGCAAAGATGCGTTATGACAAAGAAGTATTCTTGACTTCTCTGAGACAATATAATTCTGATATAGTTGGATATGATACGCGTACAGTAGGCAATAAGACTATCCATTTTATTAAAAAGTTTAGCTCAGCCCAGCTCCCTATTTTATTAATGGTTCACGGTTCTCCTGGATCGCTAAGTGCTTATGAGGCTTATCTAAAGGATGAACAACTAAGTAAAAAATTTAACTTAATATCGGTTGATCGCTCGGGTTTTGGCTACTCTGATTTTGGACAGGCAGAAGCGTCTTTGAAAATTCAATCTGATCTGATCGCAGCCATTTTAAAAGACTACCCCAATCAGCAAAAAATAGTTCTTGGTCATTCCATGGGTGGTCCTGTGATTGCCAAACTAGCCATGAACTATCCAAATTTGGTTGATGGCCTTGTCATGATTGCACCTTCCATTAGTCCAGCATTAGAACCATCAAATTCTTGGAGAAAAATCATGGACTTTGCATTGATAAGATGGCTTACACCTGCTGGTCTCCGAGTATGTAATCAAGAAATCATTCCACTGAAAAAAGAGTTACTGGACATCCAAGATCAATGGAGTCAAATCAATATCCCTACTCGGATTGTGCAGGGTGAAGCCGATCGTCTAGTACCTCCAGGAAATGCTTTTTTTGCCAAAGAAGCTATGATAAATAACGATGAAGTGAATGTTCGAATAATCAAAAATGGGAATCACTTTATTCTTTGGAGTGAGGTGTCGCTTATTATTGAGGAGACAATGATGTTGCTAGAAATGATTTAATCTTTTCTAATTCATTTTGACCTTCTACTCTAATTAATATTTAAAAAAGAGAATAGTGGTAATGCCATTTTAAATTTAAAAATGATATTGCATTATAAAACAGACTTATCCTCGGGTTGGAGGAATAGGAGTTAAAGGTATATACGCAGTAAAACAAACGCATCGGCTATTACATCAATTGCGTAAGTTGGAATATCCCTAATGCTATAAATAGTAATCCAAAAATCTTGTTAGTGTATTTATTAATTTGATTTAAGCGGTCTTCGATTAAGCCACTGAACCAAATGTATAGTAGGAAAGCTAAGAAAGCCCCTATGGCTGATCCTAACGAAAAGTTGACAATGTAAGTATTATCGATAAATTCCATTCCATTGGACTGCAGCCAAACCCCTATAAAAATCCAGAAAGGGACGATGAGCAAATTCATAAAGCCAACCATAAAGCCTCTAAAGAAATCAAAATAGTCGTACGAGCTTGTCGGTTTAGATACCTCAGTAGGTTGTTTGAAAAAATAGTAGGCGCCAAGCACAAAAAAGACAATGGTAGAAATTATCTTAATATAGCTATCCCATTCTATGTTTTCCGCGAATAGATCTAAACTTTTTAATGCGATAAAGGTATATACGAACTCCATTATCGTTGCTCCTGCAGCAATCATCAAACCCGCACGTTTGCCTTTTGCAACACTACGCTGCACTACCGTCAAACTTATAAGACCGATAGGTAAAGATCCTAAAAAGCTTATAACCAAAGAGACAAATAAATAGTAAAGTAGATTCATTTTATGTTTCTATACCGCAGAAGGTAGCTATCTATCCAGATAATTCCCCAGCGCTTGACTATTAAACCATTTCAGGCTTGACTAGGTTTCGTCTTTTACCCTTTCGCCAACTTCATATACTGGCGATATGTACGAATACTGTTATAGGCTTCTGACCAAGACATCCCATTCACGCCTCTTTTACGTTGTGCTTTCCCCAATTGGTATATAATTTTCCAATGGGCGAAAATATCCTTGTAAGCTTGCCAAGTCGAATAAGCCGGATCATATATATGTGCTGGTTCGCTAGCGATACCATTGAATTCAAGAATAGAAAATGCCTTACCCAATTTGAGCAGCTCTATACTCTGGCACTTCATATCAAAGCGACCATAGTGTATCCCTTCCATCTGTAAGGCAATCTCATCAAATATGCTTTCCAGGGTACTATCAATATGTTGATTTCCATTCAGGAAGGTTGTACCTCGACTGTGATTACCTATGGGCTCTAATTCTAGGTCTTCTCCGACCGCGGGAATAGTTTTCAACAATTCTGGATAATCTGATCGAAAACGCTCTAGCTGGAATCTAGCTCGAGGATACTCTTCCATCAGATCCTCTACTGTAGACTTTCCATCCCCCACGACACTCAATGTCTTCTTGATACAGACAGAAGTTATCCTCCCTTGCTTAGCATCTGGATATCTATAGTATAGTACACTTACCTCTATAGGGTAATCTATAAAGTCTTGAATCAGAAAATCTACTGTGATCTTTCTAAGATAGTTCTCAAGTGCTTTTGGAGAAGAAATCTTTTCCACTAAAAAACCTCTTTCTCCCACATCAGGTTTGGCAATCAATGGGAAGACAATTCCAACTTCATTTATTTTATTCAAGATATGATCTATGCCTTTATTTTCATGCTTAATCAATATCGTATTTGGAATGGTATGC
>JALZVN010000203.1 GCA_023299965.1 Saprospiraceae bacterium
TAAAGGTTCCACATCCCTGATTATCCGCCTCCACAACAATATTTTCTCTAAACAATGGACAGGCATTACTATCATTAACGGTTACGGAATACGTACCTGCACTTAGACCTTGATTAGTTTGCCCAGTTCTACCATTTGACCAAGAGTACGTATATGGTGGAGTTCCTCCCGAGGCAAACGCAGTTAAAGAACCATCATTTTGACCTGCCACAGATTCGTTCCTTACCTGGACTGTAGTAAATAGTGCACTCGGTGAGGTAAGTTGTATCGCTTGTGTAATAGAACAGCTAGCACCGTCAGTTACCGTAATAAAATAATTTCCAGAAGGAAGGTTATTTCTTAAAGGTGATCCAGAGTTGTCTTCCCATTCAAAAGTATATGGTTCAACACCATTAGTAGCGTTTACAGCAATAGTCCCGTTGTTGAAGCCAAAACAAGAGGGTACTTCAGAATTGACATTCAGGGTTAGCCCATCACACAGGGACACAGTACTATTAAGTTCGAAAAAGGCTGGATTTCCGTCAAGCTGAACATTTCTAAAGGAAACGGATGCAGATTGGTTGGTGGTAAAGAAATTCCATTCCTTTTTGACCAAGGTAGTCGAGCTATTGCTCGTCCAAGGAACAGAAGGAGGGAAAGTATAAGTAACTGATGCCTCTTCACTTCTATCTCTAAAGGTTCGTGCCCATAGCATATATGTTGTTTGTCCTTGCGCATTTGAAAAAGCACCTCCTCTAACATTTGATGGAAGCTGCAATTCATTTGTTTTACCTGCATCGTACCAAAATCCCGATAGCGCGTCTGACATTGTTTTTAATCCAATCCCACCTGCAGTATGTTTTGCTGTATTTTTATTTTGAGTCAGCAGATTTTCATATAGACCCATCACCTCAAATTGTTGACCTAATGTCCATACGTTATTTGACTCTCTAGTTTCTCCGATATGAAATAAATGCAGATGGTCCAGACCTACAGCTTGAGAAGCCAACATGGCTTTCATGTTATAGTTGGCTTGAAATTGATCTCCACCAGCCAAACTTTCATTTAAGACCTCAACTCGTGGAACGTTTGTTTCAGTATTGATTTTTAGTTTGCGAGGAAAAGACACACCATCATAGCCCCTCCTTTCGAGAACGGCTTCATATTCTCTGTCTCTTTGAATAAGCCCATCATAGGCAGCATCGGAATACCTAAAATAATCGAAGGCTTCTCTTTCCTGATTCCAAAGTTTTAAAGCTTCATCAACGTGAGGATAATAGTGCCATGAGATTACATCAAAATAAGCTCCTCCTTTTAGTGGGTACTCTCCAGACACATCACCATTATTAGGATTATCTGTATTTCTAAGGATAGCATCTAGAAAACTAGGATACCCTAATCCACCGGTAGCTACATAGCTATCTGGATATAATGTTTTTACTACTTCGTAAGTAATTCGCAGCATTCTAACGTAGTGATAAACAGGGGCTTGAATTCCGAATGCGCCATTTAGATCACATGGACTTGGATCTTCAGTCCACCAACTACCAGGGGTACCGGGATCGTTCGTACTATTAGTACTGTCTGTAAAATCTGGTTCATTCCACACTTCCCAATATTTAACCCACTTACCATAGCGAGAAACTACTTCGTATACATATTGAGCATAAAAATTTTGATCATTGTAAGGGGTACCATTGGCACCGTTGTCCCATATGGGAAGATATAGGTTCTTGAATATAACAGATGGCTTTCCCGGACAATACTCAGTAAAGTCTCTATGGCTGCCACTTGGACCATTTAAAAACACCGTATGATCTCTAAGACCTAGCTGATTATAAATATCAAACACATCAAGCCTAATGTCGTAGCCATTTTGAATTACAAATGTGTCTGGAAGAGCAAGTCTGATGGAATTGACGCCAGCACCTGGAATTCCTGCTGCTGGGTTTCCGGTAGCTATTTCAGCCAATTCATTGTCCAACCAGGGTACTTGGTCACCTCTTTCATTAACATTGCTTGAGGTACCATATCCGCCAAAGTTGACTCCGTATCCAAAACTACCAGTATATGGGGGGATAAAGTCATGCGCTGTAGTATTAACTTGGGCATGAGAGATGATTTGTCCAAAGAATAAAAGTAATACAACGAGTGATGTATTAAGATTTGTCATAACATTTACGGTATTAATAATCAGGTAATAAGAAGTAAATCTATTACTATTACTTTCTGCTTTACTGTGTAACCTACTGTGGTTAAGGGGATTGGTACTGTTGCTGTTAATTATGATATATTCTAATGGTCGACAATAATACGTTAAAAATCGGCCATTTGATAGCGTTTTAACCCCTTTTTTTGTTAAAGTTGGAGACATTTTGCCCTTTTTACTCGGGCATTAAATTTACGTTAAACAGTATTTTTTTAAGTAGGATTTAGATTTATTACGTTGTTTATATATATACAAGTATTTTAGCGCCTTGATGGATACAAATTCTGAAGAAAAAATCACAGACCAAAAGAAAAAGAGACCACTGTTTGGGCGTCTCCTGCGCTTTCTGGCGGTCATTTTGCTATTGGTATTTCTTCTTACCATCTTGGCTGGTCTTGTCGTTCAAGATGAAGATTTCCAAAACTGGGCTGTCAAGAAGGTCACTACGGATCTTTCTGAGCGATTAGACACTAAAGTCGAACTAGAAAGAATCGACCTCGATTTTTTTAATAATCTTTCGTTCTCAAAATTTTATGTTCAGGACTATAACCAAGATACACTCATTTATAGTGATCAGCTCAACGTGGATCTCAACATGGATTGGAGAACATTGCTGAATGGAAGAGTCTTGATTAACGAAATCTCTCTAAATAAGGGGATTGTGAAACTAAGAAGAGATTCAGGGCAGTTTTACAACAATATTCAACTTCTCGCTGAAAAATTGAAAACAGAAACAGACTTAGATAAGGATAAAAATAGTGGAAACTTCAATTCTTTTGAGCTGGATTTAGATCACATGAGTTTCAAGGATGTATGTTTTGTGCAAAATGATAAACTTAGAGGTCAGGATCTAAAAGCTTGCCTTGAAAATGCAAAAGTCCAATTTGAGGATTTTACAATCAATGAAAACCTGTACAATATAGAGGATGTCCACATCAATGGACTGACGCTAGATCTACACGAGTATAATCGAAATGAATCTTTGTTTGATGAGTTTTTTGTTAAAGAAGGTGCCGAGAAAGATGCTTTGAGATCAGAGTTGGATAGTCTAGCTAAACCTTTAGTCTTTACGGTGCAAGATATTATAGTCAGTGAAAGTAGCATCAACATCAGAAATACTAGAAATGCCTCTCTTGATACTTTGAAAAAATCTCGAAATGTATTAGACTTTAAAGATTTAGCCATCTCTGATTTAAATTTTGAATTCAATAATCTAAATTTTAATAAAGGTGAAGTTAGTGGTCGACTAAAGGATATGTCTTTAAAAGAGAAAAGTGGATTTGAAATTGATGGATTTGAAATCGTCGAACTTCTTCTAACCGATCGAAAAATTGAAACCAAAAACTATCAACTTAAAACACCTAATAGTCTTTTTGGTGGCTCTTTGTCTCTGAAGTATAGGGATACGAAAGACTTTGAACAATTTGTCGATAAGGTATATATCAATTCTGAATTTAATGAAGCAAAGATTGGTATCAAGGATGTCTTATATCTCGGAGATAAATTGGCAAAGAATGAATTTCTAAATCTGTATCGAGATGAATCTATCGTGATAGATGGTAAACTGTCTGGCAAAGTTAATAATCTAAAAGGGAGTGACCTGAAAATTCGACTAAGCGATAAGCTTACTTTCAATGGAGATTTTAGATCAAGAAACCTTACGGTCAAGAATGAGGAGTTTTTAAATTTAGAAATTGATGACATCAATGTAGCTATTACATCACTAAGACAGTTGATACCTAATTTTGTGTTACCGCCTAATTTTGACAAACTGGGCAATCTCAACTTTAGCGGTCAGTTCACAGGTTTCTTTAATGATTTTGTTGCTTTTGGTGATTTGCAAACAGATCTGGGAGCTGTCACTTCGGATGTGCAATTGCAGCTTGCGGGTGGTGTAGAAAAAGCAAAATATACTGGCCAACTTGATCTGAAAGACTTTGACTTGGCTACTTGGACTGGAGATCAACGTTTTGGCAATATGACTATATCCGCTAATGTCAAAGAAGGAGTTGGATTGAAACGAGAAGTCGCCTCTGCAAATTTGAATGCCACCCTAAAAGAGTTTACCTACAAAGATTATAAATATGAGAACATACAATTAGTAGGTAGATTGGATAATAATGAATTTGATGGTGATTTGATCTTTGGAGATGAAAATATTGATTTAGATTTTGGAGGAAGAGTAAGCTTCGCAGGAGATAAGCCTGTCTATAATTTTACTTCTGAAATACGCAATATTGATTTTCAAAAACTTAATCTAAGTGAAAAAAATATAGTACTCTCGGGAGGGATAGATATTAATGTAGTTGGTGAAAAGGTTTCAGATATTGTCGGCGAAGTAAAGCTATCTGATTTCAATATTGCTATCAAGGATGAGGGGTTAGCCTATAATTTAGACACCATATCATTGACTTCTTTAGTAGACGCCTCAGGAGAGAAGAATTTGCATTTGGAAAGTGAGTTGCTAAATCTTGACCTCAATGGACAATATGAAGTAGATAAGATTGCATTTGCTTTTCAGGATTACTTTGTAGTGAAATTTCCAGAATATGCAGAACGATTGAATGTCGAACTCACTGGGAAAGAATATAAAGATGTAGAATTAGAGTTTGATCTAGAAGTTTTTGATTCGGAAAATCTTACCTACTTCCTCGATAATAGAATTGATACCATAAGAAACATGAAAACCTTTGGATATTTTAATACTAAAACGGATTCTCTTTCTCTATTGGCTGAATTGCCAAGCTTTACCTTTGATGATAATACATTCGAAAATATAAATGTACTCTTAGAAGCCAATGAAAACGATACAGAATTGGTTCTTGGCGTTTTGAACACTTATCTAAAGCAAGGTCAAAAGATCCCTGCATACAGTTTACTGGCTTCTGCTAGTAGTGATATTGTTGATTTTAATTTTAATATCAATGACGCATTAGGTGAGGTGTATAATCTAAATGTCAATGGAAAGCTGCAAGTACAAGAAGGAAAGGTTTTTGAATTGAGCTTTTTACCTTCTAATCTTACTTTGGTAGGGCAAGAGTGGGATGTTAAAGACAATAATTCCATTCGATTTGGACGAGACTTTTTGGATATTGATAATTTTGTGCTAACCAACGGCGTCCAAAATGTAGTGGTTAAAAATAAGGGAAAAAAAGGGATCAATCTAAGTCTGGAGCATTTTGATCTTGATGAAATAAATAAATATACCAACTACGACAAGCTTTATTTTGATGGTGATTTCACCCTAGATATTGAAGCAAAAGATGTATTTGCTTTAAAGGACTTTGAGCTAAATCTCAACATGGATTCGCTAAAGATTTTTGAAGATGATTGGGGTGTTCTTAGCTTAAATGCTAAGCTGCCAAGTCTTGACGATAAGGTGCAAACTTATTTATCATTGACTAAAAATGACCAGCAAATTATTGCAGAAGGATACTATATACCGCCTAATAAAAATCGAAAAAATAACCAAGAGTACCAGGATAACTTTTTTGATTTTGATATTGGAAGTAATGCTGTTCCCCTAAATTTATTAGAATATTTTATCCCATCAGGATTGTCCAATACGGAAGGATTTGTAGATGCAGATGTGAAACTTAGTGGGTTTCCAACAGATATTAATTCTGAAGGAGAACTTCGAATTTATGATGGAGCCTTTGATGTAGACTATCTAGGGACTAGATATTTTGTGGAGGATGGCATTGTGAAGGTGACGAAAACGCTATTGGATGGAACAGGTGGAATAGTTAAAGACAAGTTTGGCAATGAAGCGGTCTTGAATGGTGGAGTATGGCATACAAATCTAAAGGATATGGTGCTTGATTTAGTTATAGATGCGCCTCGTTTTTTGGCTTTAGATACTGCAAAGGAGGATAATGAATTGTTTTATGGTATAGGTCTTGGAAAGGGAACAGTGAAGTTTACTGGACCTTTCAATCAGACGGATATTGAAATCAACGCTACCACTTTAGATGGTACCAAAATGTTTATCCCAATTGAATCTGATCAGGAAAGTAATGAAGTTGGTTTTATCAATTTTGTAAAGAGAGAAGAGGCTATTGTACAAGAAGACTTTTTTGAACTCAGGGGGGTCAATATCTTGCTCAATCTTGAAATAACAGAGGCGGTGGACGCTCAGCTTATATTTGATGAAGAGGCTGGCGATATTGTAAAAGGAAAGGGAAGAGGTAATATAGAGATTCGAAATACGCGAACGGGCGAGTTTAGTATGTATGGTAATTATGAAATCGAACAAGGAGAATATTTGTTTACCTACTCCTATAGAGATTTGGTTAAGTTCAATAAACCTTTTCAAGTAAAAAGAGGAGGTAGTATAGTGTGGGATGGAGATCCCTATACTGCACAGATAAATTTGGAAGCAGAATATGTAGGTCTAAGGACGTCTGTCTTCAACTTGATAGCAGAGTTTCTAGAATCAAATGCAAATGATGGATTGGCTACGGAAGCTAGAAATACGACTAACGTAGATTTGTCTATGTTCTTGAAGGGAGATTTGTTTTCTCCTAATATTGAATTTCAGATGGATTTTCCAGAACTATCGGGTGAAATAAAAGGGTATGTGGATAGCAAAATGCTGACGCTCAGCAAGGATGAGAACGAACTCAATAGGCAGGTTTTTGGATTGATGGTTATTGGTAGTTTTTTGCCATCTACTGAAGCGGTAATTGGTTCGGATGATTTTGTCAATTTTGGAGTAAATACGGTTTCTCAATTTTTGTCAAATCAATTGTCTCTGTATGTTTCCGAATTATTGTCGGACATTTTAGCTGAAAATGGAGTTTTTACGAGGGCTGAATTTAATGTCAACTATTCAGTGTATGATCAAGGAACAACTGGGATTGGTGCAGTTAATTCAAACCGAGCCAGTGAATTGTCTTTGCAACTCAAGAACTATCTTTTTAAAGAACGATTAGCAATAAAGATCGGGACGGATATCGGGATAGGTGACGAAACCTACTTCGATGGCTCTACGGCTGCCTTGAATACCTTTGATGTGATAGTAGAATGGGTCATCACCAAAGATCGAAGATTTAAATTGCTCGTTTATAATAAGAATGATGTTACCTTTTTGGGACCACAAAGACAAAGTGGCTTGGGTCTAAATTATAGGTACGAATTTGATACTTGGACAGAGTTTTTTAATGGTCTCAAGCAAAAAACAAAAGCCGCTATTAAGGGCAAGAAGTAATGGGTGAGTGGTAGGAATGATGCGACTGGACCAGAAATGTAGTGTAACGAAATGTCGGGACCAAGGAAGCAGTCTAAGTCTCGTCGATAGACAGGCGCAAGACCAAAGCGAAGCGGAGTCATGGATGGCACGACTCCAGATGACCCTTTTTTTAGGGGCAGAAGGAGGCACCCCCAAATCCTATAAAAAAAATAGTCCATCAGCGACAATACTATGATCACTAGTATTTTATGAATCAAAGAAAACTTTATTATTTTTGCTATTCGCAAAGCAGAATATGGCAAAACTTAGAAGGAATCATCAACAATCGAGTAATTCGGGAGGAATCGTAGCTAGAGGAGGTATTTTTGCCATCTTGATCGGGGTTTTGTACATGGTGTTTAGAGTATTAGATGTGGAAGTTTTTGAGCCTCCAGTAATAAGCTCGACGGAGCCTGTAGCGGTGAATACCTTGATGTCTAATCTACCTTCTGTGAACGGTGAACTTGTTCATCATAAGTACTACAGTCTCTCTTACTTAGAAAAATACGAGCAAGCAGAATGGGTTGCTTATCGTATGACGGAAGATGTAATGAATGGTCCTTACGTAAAGCGGCAAGATGATTTTAGACCTGATCCGAAAGTAAGCACGGCCTCTGCGGATTTGCCGGATTATAAACGGTCTGGTTATGATAGAGGACACATGGTTCCCGCAGGAGATATGAACTTTGATGAACTCGCCATGTCGGAAACCTTTTTTATGAGTAACATGAGCCCACAGGTGCATAGTTTTAATGGAGGACTCTGGCGTGAACTAGAAGAGCAAACTCGAGACTGGGTAAGGCAATTCAATACCTTGAATATTGTAACAGGACCGATATTCAATAAGGAGCCACTGGACTATATTGGCCCAAATGATGTAGCTGTGCCCGCTGCTTACTTCAAGGTCCTTATGACGGAGGGGAAGACTCCTAGAGCGGTGGGCTTTGTAATGA
>JALZVN010000204.1 GCA_023299965.1 Saprospiraceae bacterium
GGATCATTGACGATCATCGTCTCCGTTTGAAGAAAAGCATTGATACGTGTCTGAGAAGCTTCTGCTTGCTGCACTATAGAAGCTATCCATCCGATAGCCGTTACGGGCCAGGTAAGCATATTGACATATATTACAAACTCAGCAATGTTGCCTGGAGATATATTTCCTCTTACCACTTCAAGGCCTCCGATGAACACAGTTATCACCGTACTCGTACCGATCAATAGCATCATTAGGGGATAAAACAAAGCGTCTATTTTGGCAAGACCCATTGCCTTCTCCTTGTATACTTCACTTTGCTCTGCAAAATGTTGCCCCATTATCTTTTCTTGCACATACGATTTCACTACGCGGATACCAGAGTACACTTCTTGTGCTACATTATTTAGAGACGCCAATTGCTCTTGTATTTTGGTACTTCGTTGATTGATTTTACTACTCACTAGATATATGCTCAAAGACAGAAAGGGGAGTGGTAATAGACTCCACAGCGTTAGAGTAGGGCTTACCGACAGCATAGAGAAAAGTACCAATACCGTAAGAGATAGCAGATTGAGTCCATAGAGAATTACGGGGCCAATATACATTCTGACTTTACTGACATCCTCAGAGATTCTGGACATCATATCACCGGTGTTATTTCGCTTATAAAAACCTTGATCTAGCTTTTCATATTTGTCAAACATCTCCTTTCGGATATCATATTCTATCAGTCTTGACATCACGATGATGGTCTGACGAGTAAAGTACATGAAAATTCCAGTCATTATGGACAAGCCGACCACAAGTGCACCAAACAAGAGCAACTTATGACCAATACTGTGGGCAAAGGAAGACTGAGCAGCATCTACTCCACCAAATGTATGGTATACTTGGAGATTGTCTACCACCAGATCTATGGCCTCACGAACGATCCTTGGCTCGAATATTTTGAAGCAATTTGAGGCGATGACAAAGAAGACCCCAGCTAATAGTCTCCATCTGTATTTCCAGAAGTATTTGTTATTATGACGTAACTGCATTCAAAATTTTGATCGATAAAGGATATTGTGGCTTTAGACCCAGATTTCTAGCCTTTCGCCGTATGTAAAAGGACTCTTATCTGAAAAAGTTTTGCTTCTTCAGCTTATAATACCAACATAGTGGCAAATCTACTGATAATGTTTTTACTACACTTACTATTTAAGCTCTCCTATTTGAATCTTTACCCCCTTTTATCGAGTTAAAATACTTGGATATTAACTACCTTTGAATATATATAATTCAAACTTATGAATAGAATAGTTACACTTGATGAGTTTATCATCAAACGACAAAAGGACTTTCCGTACGCTTCAGGAGAATTGACGGGTCTACTGCGTGATATAGGCGTAGCGGCAAAGATTGTCAATAGAGAGGTCAATAAAGCTGGATTAGTTAACATTATTGGAGAAGCTGAGAACTCGAATGCTTCTGGAGATACCGTTCAAAAACTGGACATGTATGCCAATGATAAACTGATTGAATGCTTGAAAAATAGTGGAGAATGTTGTGGTATTGCTTCAGAAGAAAATGAAGATTTTGTAGCCTTACCGTCTGTAGAGTCAAAATCAGCAAAATATGTAGTTGTATTTGATCCACTTGATGGATCGTCCAACATTGATGTCAACGTGAGCGTAGGTACTATTTTTGGTATTTATCGCCGAAAGTCTGACACCAAAGGAGAGGTTCAGATGGAGGATTTCTTGCAAAAAGGAACAGAGCTAGTAGGAGCCGGTTATGTAGTATTCGGAACCTCGACGATACTCGTTTACTCTACAGGTAGCGGAGTCAATGGCTTTACCCTAGACCCTTCTATCGGAGAGTTTTGCTTATCTCACAAGGATATCAGAATACCGGACAGAGGAAATTACTATTCTGTAAATCAAGGGTACTACCTCAAGTTTGATGTGGAAATGCGTAGATACATTGATCATTGTTCAGATCTCAACTTGAGACTGCGTTATATCGGTTCTATGGTTTCTGACATACACCGTATATTATTGCAAGGAGGAATCTTCTTGTATCCTAATACGCGTAAGTTTCCTAATGGTAAATTGAGATTGCTATATGAGTGCAATCCACTTTCCTTTTTAGTAGAACAAGCTGGAGGAAAAGGCATCAATACTAAGCTAGAGCGGATTCTAGATATGCAGCCTACTGAGTTGCACCAGCGTACCTCTATTGTGATCGGATCTCCCGGCATGGTAGACGAGATGAAGGCTTTTGTAGAAAAGTATAGTACACCGACGCCATATGTAGAACCGACTAACGAAGCGACAACATCGTAAGCGTAGCGGTATTACAACAATAATGATAATTTGGGTGTGCCCCATATAGAAAAGGGCTTTGTGAGAAAATCACAAAGCCCTTTTTCTATATGGGTCAGGCTGTCCAGGAGTCCATGTTCATTCCCGTACTTGCCTCCCGAAAAGGTCGTCAAGCACCTGGCATTTGCCGACTATCCGCAAAAGCTACTGTCGGCAAATGCCAGTCCTTACCATCCTTCACACAAAAAAGGCTTCATAAGTGTATGATTATATCATCCTTATGAAGCCCCAAAAATC
>JALZVN010000205.1 GCA_023299965.1 Saprospiraceae bacterium
ATCATCTGAGTATGCATCATGTCCATGTCCGCCAGCATGATCGTCATGACCATGTCCAGAAACATCTTTAGTATCATGTGCACCATGCCCACCTTCGTGCATAGAATGTATTTCGTGAGCTGTATGTAAAACACCCGGTCTAATCATCTGGAAGAAATCCCACCAGTGGCCGAAAAGAACGATTACACAAACAAAAATCAAGGTTCCATACTTACGCTTAGTAGAATTTCTCATCAATACGAAAAATGGTACTAGAAAATTGATGACTAGGTTAACATAGAATAAGACTGGAAACTCATCAACTCTTGTTCTAAAATATATCGTCTCCTCTCCTATGTTAGCATACCAGATCAACATATATTGAGAAAACCATAAGTATGTCCAAAATATACTGAAAGCAAAAAGATATTTACCTAAATCATGAAGGTGTTCACCTGTGATAGATTGCATAAAGCCTCTTGACTTCATATAAATCAAAAGAAGAATAGTCAAAGCTAAACATGATACGAGCCAACTTGCTGTAGCATACCAAGCAAACATTGTTGAGTACCAGTGTGAATCTATTGACATCACCCACTGCCAAATCATTGCTGCACTTGTAAAAGCTGCAATTGGCAAGAATAATGCTGCCCACCATCTGATATTATAGTGAAAACTAAAATCACCTTTAGAGCCATTCTTGTCTTCAGCTATTGATATTGATCTTAACTTAGTTGCGAAAAAGTACCAAACTGCTAGTACAACCACTGTTCCGAATAAGAAGACATTTTTATTTAGGAATCCTTGCTTACCTGCTAAGAGTTCGTCATACACTGGGCTATTAGGATCAGTAATGCCTTCCATATTCCAATGGTATAAATCATGCAAACCAAGGTAGGTAGCAACCCCAAAAATACTCATCAAGATCAATCCAACCCCAATGAATAAATAGAATGCTTCCCAAACTCTTTTTAAAATGGTAAACCAACCTGCATATGCTGTTGTAAACGCACAGGTTACAAATAAAGCTGTGAACGATATCCCTGTAAAAAATACAGAGTTGTGTAATACATTTGCCCAAAAGCGAGTATGATGTCCACTAATCTCCGAAGGGTCTCCCCAAAAGAAAGTAGCGATCAAACAAACAACTCCTAGTGCCATGAAAGCAAATAGAGTCATTCTTTCTTTTCCTGTTATCGTAAAATCAACCATCAGCTGAGTTATATTTTTAAATTGTGTGTTCTAACTATCTTTATATTAATGCTCCTGTCCGTGATCATGAGCCCCCCCTTCCAGATGACCTGCATCATTTCCGTGTCCATCATCATGGTGCATTTCCCCATGATGTTCACCATCATGAGACATATCTTCATGCAACTTAGCCATTGGCTTCATGGAAGCCATCGGAGTATCAATATTATTAAGCGTATTAATTTTTTCGTTGTATTCTTTCCCGTCTGCTTTTGCTTGAAGCGCTCTTATCCAATGGATAACATTCCATCTTTCTTCGTAAGAAATTTTATCAGAGTACCCTCCCATAACATTCTTACCATACATAATAGAGTGATAGTATCTACCATTTGAATTACCTACTTCTTTAAATGTAGCATCTAAAAAATTCGCAGGCTGTGCAGGATATGCAGCGGCAAGGTTTGCCTCGTCAACTAACCATCCATTACCATCTCCTTTTTTACCATGGCATATTGCACAAAACGTATTATACAACTCCTCTCCAGATTTCAAACCAGATGCCGTTATAGGAAAAGGATTAACAACTATCTCGTTAATTGCACGAGTTCTTTCTGCTTCCGAATCTTCGTAGTAATATGGCACAGAACCATTTACAGGAACAGCAATTGCATTATTACTTGCAGAACCATCAATGTATTTCTTTTCCATTGGGGCAGCATATCCCCTAGCTATTGTCCCAGCTACAGGCTCCCGTGGTTGAGCCAACTTAGTATACTCTTTATGAGAATCCCAAGTATTATAATAGTAGTAATCATTCAAGTTAGCTTCATACGCTATTGAGTGAAACATGTCAGGCATATATTCTGTCCCAGTGCTATTCTTGTCTGCATGAGAACAAGAACTCAACATGAGAATACTACAAATACATAAAGCCAATATTAAATTCTTCATTTTCTTTAATTTAATGACCAAAGTCATTTTAGAGTACTTTTGTTTTTACTTCTGATGCACCTGTATTAGAGAAAAAGCTTTTCAACTTATCAATCTCATTAGATGAATAACCTACTGTATCAAATGCGATACAAAACTTATCATCGGTAATTCTATCATCCAAAGTTTGAGCCTCTACTCCAGGTCCTAATCCACAAATCGTGTAGAAAGTGACTACCATTCCAATTGCACAAAACAATACAGTTAACTCAAATGTAATTGGAATAAACGCAGGTACAGACCAGTAAGGCTTACCACCAAATATCACAGGCCAATCTCTAGTAAATACCCATGACATAAATAAAAATGCAGTTAGCGTTCCCATTGAACCATAGATAAATCCAGCTTGATGTAATCTTGATTCTTTTAACCCCATAATTGGATCAAGACCATGGACAGGAAACGGACTGTAAACATCCATAATATCCAAGTGATCATCCTTAGCGCGCTGTACTGCTGTCAACAAGATTTCCTCGTCATCATACAATCCAAATAGTACTTCTTTATTTTGTGATGCCATAATAATTATGTGCTTTCTAAATTATCTTAAAGTATCCAATTAATAAATTAATGCCCTTCATGATGTGCATCATCATGTCCAGCATGTGAATGCGCATGTGTAGCATTAGGACCAACATACTGATTTCCACCAGTTTTTAATATGGACTTAATCTCTGCAATCGCAACCACTGGAGCTACTCTTGTAAACAATAAGTAGAGTACAAAGAATATTCCTATTGTTCCTATGAAGATTCCTATCTCTACCCAAGTTGGGACATAGTATGACCAACTTGATGGCAAATAATCTCTCGCCAAAGTAGTCGCAATAATTACAAATCTTTCAAACCACATACCGATGTTCACAACGATCGACAATAAGAAAGTCCAAAATATAGATCTTCTCATTTTTCTAGACCAGAACAATTGTGGTGTGATAACATTACATGCCATCATGCCCCAATAAGACCAGTAGTATGGACCCAATGCTCTATTAAAGAAAGCAAATTGCTCATAAGGATATTGTGAATACCAAGCAACAAACAATTCTGTCAAGTAGGCAACCCCTACTATAGAACCTGTAGCCAAGATTACCTTATTCATAGATTCAATATGCTCTATTGTTATGTAATCTTCTAGGTGTAGTACTTTTCTTGTGATTAACATCAAGGTAAGAACCATTGCGAATCCTGAAAAGATTGCCCCTGCCACGAAATAAGGAGGGAATATAGTAGTATGCCAACCCGGTATTACTGAAGTGGCGAAATCAAAACTTACAATCGTATGCACAGAAAGTACAAGTGGAGTCGCAATACCAGCTAAGATCAAAGATAGGGATTCCCATCTCTGCCAGTGCTTTGCTGATCCTGTCCAACCAAATGAAAGAAAACCATAAATCTTCCTTCTAATTCCCTTAGCTCTATCTCTTACTGTAGCAAAATCCGGAACTAAACCAGTATACCAAAATAATAGTGATACCGTAAAGTATGTTGAGATGGCAAATAAATCCCACAACAATGGAGAATTAAAGTTAACCCATAATGGTCCTCTTGTATTTGGGTATGGGAAGAAGAAAAATACTACCCACATTCTACCTACGTGAATACCTGGAAATAAAGCGGCACACATCACGGCGAAAATGGTCATTGCCTCAGCTGCTCTGTTTACACCCGTTCTCCACTTTTGTCTAAAAAGTAATAAAATGGCAGATATCAAAGTTCCTGCGTGACCGATTCCGATCCACCAAACGAAGTTGGTAATATCCCATCCCCATCCAATAGTTCTGTTCAGATTCCAAGATCCGATTCCAAACCATATAGTCCATAGAATACAAAAAACACCAAAAGTCATGCATGTTAAGGCTAGGATAAATGCTATTACCCATGCTCCACCTGGTGCTTTTTCAGTTGGGCTACAAAGATCCTCAGTAATCTGATGATATGTTTTGTTTCCCGTTATTAATGGTTCCCGTATTGGGGATACTACTGCGTGGCTCATTTACTCAGTATTTAATTTTTATCTTTTACCTAAATATTTAGGCGTCTAATTTTTCATTCTTATTATTCACTCTCGCC
>JALZVN010000206.1 GCA_023299965.1 Saprospiraceae bacterium
AGCGCATGGGGCAGCCCCAAATCAAATATAAAAGATGAGACATAAATCATAAACACTTTCTTTGAAGTATCGATTATGAAATACGAATTTGAGCTTAAATGATGTATTGGTAGGCGCCTCCTTTTAAAGAGGAAGATCTTTAACTGTAAGGCTTTGGATAAATTGGGAATGAATACCAATTGAACTATAAAATTACGCACATCTTTAGATACAAATGGTATAAGAATACAAAAACACCTTTGATGTTAGCATAGTTCTCAAAGAAAGCTTACTTTTAAATAGTCTAAAATCCAAATTATAGATCATGAAGAACCTATCTCACTTAATTCCAGCCTCGCTTTTTATACTATTGTTATTTGCATGTCAAGAGAAACATCAAGACATCATCACTCAAGATAAGATTGATGTGAAGCATGGTCCTTCGGAAGAATTCTTCTTGCAGCGAATGGATCCAGAAGGGAACTTTGCTGTCCATGCATATACTGCCGGTCTACAAGAAGCTAAGGAAAAGGCTGTCATACAAAATAGATCTCAGAATGGATTTGACCAAGAATGGACCGTACAGGGTCCGGGCAACTTGGGAGGTAGAGTGAACACTATAGCCGTCCATCCTGATAATGAAGATATCATCTATGCAGGATTTTCATTGGGAGGTATATACAAAACGGTAAATGGGGGTGTGACCTGGAGTCCTATTTTTGATGATCAAATCTTTTCAGCTATTGGTGATATCTCCATCGACCCTAATGACAGCAACACCATTTACGTAGGGACAGGTGATCCAAATATATCAGGCTTCCCTTCTATAGGAGATGGCGTTTATAAGAGTGAAGATGCGGGGGAGACTTGGACGCATATAGGACTGACAGAGCAAAGAATAATATCAGAAATAATAGTAGACCCAAGTAATAGCGATCGCATATTTGCTGCCACTATGGGCCTACCATTTGAAAGGAATACTGATCGTGGATTGTACCGCTCCGAAGATAAAGGAGAAAGCTGGGAGCAAATTTTATTTTTAAGTGACTCTACTGGAGTGACTGACATCGTCATCAATCCTGCCAATCCAAATATCATTTACGCAGCAGGCTGGGATAGGATAAGAAACAATACCGAATCTATCATCTCTGGAACTGGCTCAAAAATCTATCGTAGCTTAAATAGTGGGGACGACTGGACTATGCTGGAAAGCGGATTGCCGAATGAAGAATCTAATGGTCGGATCGGACTGGCACTCTGTGCATCGACTCCAAGTGTATTGTACGCACAATACGCCGATAGCAACAATTTTCTTGGAGCTATTTATCGGTCAGAAGATTTTGGTCAAAATTGGACTTCGCTTCCAGTTGATCAAGATACGGTATTCCAAGGAGCAAGGCCACTCGGTGGATTTGCTTGGTACTTTGGAAAGATTAGGGTAAATCCAAATAATCCTGATGATATATATCTGCTAGGTGTTGATCTATGGAGAAGTCTGGACGCTGGTCAAACGTGGGATCTGGCCTCCCCTATTTGGTTTACTTATGAAGTGCACGCGGATAAGCATGACCTTTTGTTTTTGGAAGACGAATCTGTTTTACTCGCGACGGATGGTGGAATCTACAAAAGTGATAAAGACAATTTTATCTGGGAGGACATAGAGAATATTCCTACTAATAAATTTTATAGGACTGCCTATAATCCTCATAAACCTGATCTATACTATGGAGGTGCCCAAGACAACGGTTCTACAGGAGGCAACACAGACAATATCTCAGAATGGCCTCGTCTATTTGGAGGGGATGGATTTCAACCTGCTTTCGATACTGAAGATCCAGATCGTTACTTTTTTGAGACGCAAGGAGGAGGACTTAATGCAACGCTTGATGATGGTAATATTTTCGGCTCGGCTGTGGAGGGTCTAGACTCTTCTGAACCGCGCAACTGGGATATGCCCTACTTGATCAGTACCTATGACAACAATAAGATGATCACGGGTACCAATCGAATATATGTGAGTGAAACACAGTTTCCACTTTGGGCGCCCTTGAGTCCTGATCTTACTGATGGTCCAAATGGCACTACGCGCAATGGAAGTATTACAGCAATTCACGAATCTCCAATCCAAGAAAATATTGTTTTTGTAGGCACAGGAGATGGCAATGTATGGAAGGGTGATCTTGGCAATTATGGAAGATTTGAAAAAATAAGTGATCCACTCATCGATCAGTATGTGACGGATGTAGCTGGCTCATACGTTGATATAGATCGCATATACGTGACGCATTCGGGGTACAGAGACAATGACAATTTAGACAGAATAAACCGTTCGGATGATGGCGGTGTGACCTGGATAGATATTTCTGGTGACCTCCCTGAGGTAGCTATTAATGAATTATTAATTATACCAGAAACAGGGGATTCTATTATGTTTATCGCTACCGATGCAGGCGTATATGGGACGACTGATGCCGCAACAACATGGGAGAGATTAGGTACCAACATGACAATCATCCCAGTGTATGATTTGGTTTATAATGAAATCAAGAATGAGTTGGTAGCAGCCACTTTTGGAAAGTCTCTCCAGTCCTATGATCTCTCCGGCATTACTAATACTGGAGATATAGATGTATCCGTCCTTGCACTAGACAATGATGCCATCGAAAGACTAAAGGTATTCCCTAATCCAGCTATTGATAAGATCAACATTCAGTATACTAATATAGAGCCTAATCGTAGCTCTGACATCGCTATTGTTTCTGCCAATGGTCAATTGATGAAGTTGATTGAAAATGTGAAAAATGCGAATGTAATACAAGCGCTAGATATAAGCGACCTAGCTCCAGGTAACTATTTCGTAAAAGTGAAAGTTAGGCATTCTGTGTTGAGTGCAGGATTTGTGAAGATGTAGGGGATGAAATAGTCGAATATAGACAGCTATCTTTCAACACGATAAATATTTCTGTCCAAATGAAATTTATAAGAATACGACACTACTCTACCCGTTCAAACTTTAATGAAATAGACTTATCTGTGTTTTCGAACCCAATTAATCCTATCTCATTAGAATAATAGATATTTACATACTCTAGCTGTGGAGAAATATTTTCATAATTGGTAGTGTAAACATCTGAGTAACTTTTATCATGTAGATTAAAATCTTCATAAAACGAGTATAACTCTAAAGAATTTTGCCCCACTGTAGGATCTAATAACGACTCTATGTTTAAAGGTAGCTGACCATTACCATCTACAAAAAAATCAGCTTGAGCAGAAGAACCTTGCCCCAAAAGTAGGATGGTCATAAATTCAAATTGGCTAACCTCCTCCGTTTCATAAATTACTTGTACACTTGACCCCATTTGGATGCAGATTTCTAATTCTCCTAAATCTTCAAATCTAATTTTACTACTTCGACATTCTACACGCACCGTATAAGAACATTCTCCTACATCAATAATATTTTCTGGATTAGTTATAGTATAAGGAGAACGTCGAATACAGAAAGTAAAGTCTTGAGGTATATAACTGCCTTTAACTTCATTCCCCAATGAATCACTAAAAACCAAGACCAGCTCTTCGTCACCATATGGATATAAAGCTTTCGATTCTTCTTCTAAGAAAAAGTCGCCAAAACTTTCCTCATCTGTACAGGTCATATCATCATCTCCACTACAAGAATAGGAACCTATAAATAATAAACCGAAAAATAAAAATTGTGTTAGACTTCTCATCTCGGGACTGTTTAGGTGCGCATTGTATAAAAAATGAATAGTTTACAATAGCGTATTGCAAGTATTAACATATCTATACAAGGTACCGCTATAAAAGAATTTCATTTTATACGATGAATGGAGTTAATAGAGGTACCCTAAGGGTATTGCACATTTACTCATGTTCTATCACAATCTTTCCTACCTGCTTGCCCGTAGACAATTCATCAAAAGCCAATAAAGCATCCTCAAAAGCGAAAGTCTTATGAATCTGGGGTTTTATTTCGTGCTGCTCCATAAAGGCAATCATCTCAAAAAAGTCTTGAGGTGAACCCATCGTCGATCCAATAAAAGAAATATGCTTCAAGAAAAATCTACTCATGTTTTTGATCTGCGTACTCCTTGATCCAGTCGAACCATAGTACACTATCCTCGCGCCCATATTCAAGAAAGCTAAATAGTTATCTAATTCTTCAGGTGGAGAAGAATCTAGTACCACGTCTATTTTACCTGCCATCTCCTTCAGTTCTTTATACCATTCTGGATTTTTGTAGTTCACTCCTCCTTTAGCGCCAGCCGCTACAGCTTGTGCAATCTTTTCGGGACTGCTACTGGTCACATATACTTCTACATCGAGATGCGGGCAAAAAGCAAGTCCTGCCTGAGCAACTCCCCCACCAATACCAGTAATTAACACCTTATCCCCTTTTTTTACCTTGCCATTGTATTTTAATGCTCTCCAAGCGGTAAGGCTTGCTAGAGGCATGGCCGCAGCTTCTGGCCAAGAAAGATAGTCTGGCTTGATCACCACATTGCTTTCCGGTATAGCAATATACTCTGCCATGGTTCCTGGGTCTGGCATACCTAGTACTCTGAATTGTTTTGCAGAGGTATGCTGTTTATCTCCCCAGTCGTAGGCAGGATATATGACTACATCCTTCCCCAGCATGATTTCGTTGACATCGTTCCCTATCTTCTCAATAGTTCCTGCCCCATCCGCTCCTAATATGCACGGTAAAGACATCCCTGGGTATAAGCCTTTTCTTAACCATAGCTCACGATGATTAAGTGCTGAGGCTTTGACCTTTACTAAGACTTCATCAGGTTGGATCTCAGGTATATCTAGATCAACTATATTTAGTTCTTTGTCGCTATTGAGTTGTAATGCTTTCATGGTGCAAAAATAAGTATTATACCATTTGAAATTTAAAATGACGCATATATTTTGATACAAATGGCACTAAAGACAATACCAAGGAATGAATAAGTAGTAGTCTCAGAGAATCCATCTAAAGAGAAACAGAGTCAGAACATAGATGAACTTTTAAAAGAAAAAGCTC
>JALZVN010000207.1 GCA_023299965.1 Saprospiraceae bacterium
CTTCACAAGCTTGTGTACTCCAACTTCGCGCAGAAATAATTATACATTTTTCTGTGCGGTTTGTACCATTGGCAAAGTCGCATTGTGAAGAAAGGTTCCTTTCAAATTGCAATGTAGGACCCCTCGGGTAGTAGATACTGAAGAGGAATTCAACATGTTCATAAGATTAGTGGGAAGCTTTATCTTATTGCTTTCAAGATCTTTAAATCTATGCAAACCTTGTATTAAATAGGCGCAACTGGTCCGTATCTGGCAATATAGATTCTCCTTTTGCTTATCATGTATCTTAACCATACAAATGACAAACAACAAATCCTTGTCTTCTTGTGATGTATGTTCAATTTTTATTTCAAACTGATAAGCGTTCCCCTCCAGAATTTTAGTGTTTGGGGTTTTTATCATAAAATCAAGTACTTCAACTCCCTTGATTTGTAGTTCTATTTTTTGTGATTCCTTCATAAGGATACCTCTATTTTAAATTTGACAAATGCTGTACACTAACCTAAGGGAATTCCTAAGTCTGTATGGTATATAATTATAACTGATTTTTTGAAGATAGGATGCATGCTTCTTCTACTAATATAAATGTCAAAGATAAATATAGGGCACCTCTATTGTTTTAGTATTTATACACGACTTTAAAACCCTTCATCAGCCCTGTAGAAAGATATACCTCTAGGTAAACAATCCTCATATTTGAGGTCCAAGACCTTTCGGACTAGCGATGAGGAACGGGAGAACCCGTAGGGTGAAGACACCGACTCTTTTAGGAGGTGGCCGAGCGAGCAGCGAGCCCTGTATCGTAGCGACTCCAGCCTATGATGGCTAGGCTTTTCGCCTAGTCATCATAGGCTGGAGAGGCCCCAAACACCTATGAATAATAGCATCTATGAGAAATAACCACAATATTTGATAAATTTGTAACATATTCTGTTACTATTGGTGTCAAGTGCATTATGATAATGAAACCCTTAATTAAGGAAGATTAATTATGCACACATGATATCTAATTTAAACTTAAGTCACAATCTAGTTGGAACAAAATCGCGGTTAATGTCAAGCAAGAGTAATCATGCCACGGAGGGCGAAATCCAACAAGAATGGGTGCAAATACAAAAAGCACAGTCTAATCGCCAAGAATTCAAGCCGCTCTACCAGCGGTATCATGAGGGTATATTTCGATTTATTTATAAGCGGGTCGCAGATGAGAGTCTTACTGCTGATATTACATCACAGGTTTTTCTGAAAGCAATGCAAAAGTTAGATGGGTATAAGTTTAAGGGTGTTCCTTTCTCTGCATGGCTATATCGTATCGCGAGCAACGAAGTCGTGCAACACTATCGTAATGTGAAGAAAACTAGAGTGGTCAGCATCAATGATTCTCAACTGGACGACCTCGCTGAGGAAGTATCGTACAGCGACGACAGACACCAACTGCGTGACAAGATGGTAGACTGTCTCAATGTGCTTAAGGAAAATGAACTACAACTGATAGAACTGCGATTTTTTGAGAAACTACCATATCGGGAGATCGCGGAGATTATGGGCCTGACAGAAAGTAATGCGAAAGTAAAAACCTATCGCATCACAGAAAAGCTAAGTAAAATTATAAACGAAAAAAATTAACAGAGTATCCTAAACCTTTTTTGATATGAAAAAAGACAATTACAAAATAAATTTTAACAAGGAAATGCCCAGTTCCGCAGATATAAAGAAGCATCAAGATTTTGATGGTTTGATGGCTCAATATGAGCAGGATCAGGGCGACGCTCCTGGACCTAAATCTAATGGAAAAACGCGCAAACTTTGGCGCCGCCTCGCAGTCGCTGCAGCCGCAGCTATAGGCTTGCTCGTCTTGGCGATCGGATTTGGCAAAGGAAAGAAAGATAAGGCTATGGCGGATAATGCACCATACGTCAATCCTCCTATGGAGACTAGCGTGCCTGAGGAAGTATTTACTTCTACAGTGGATGCTAACCAAGGGGGGCGTATCGTATTCAAGTCGGGTACGGTAGCAGTCGTGCCTCCTCGTGCTTTTGCCAATCGAGCTGGTGAAGTAGTAGGCGGTGAAGTAGAAATCAAGATCAAAGAATATCACGATTATATTGACTTTTTCTTATCGGGGATCCCTATGGCATATGACTCTCTTGGTACCACGTATCAGCTGGAGTCTGCAGGTATGATAGAAATCTATGCAGAGCAAGATGGACATCGAGTAGACCTAATAGCTAATAAGGAAATAGATATAGAACTGAAGTCAAAAGTCCAGGTACGTCCTGGCAGCGCGGTGCCCAACTTTAATATATATAAGCTAAATGAAAACGAAGAAAACTGGGAATACGTAACTCGTGATAAGATGCAATATACTGATGAGGAGCCAGCGCCAAAAGTCAGTAAGGATAATGATCTGACTACGGTAGAAGGATTGCAAAAAGCAAGGCAACAAGCTATACAAACATTGAACTCGACTATGGCTAAGGAATTGAAAGCTTTTGAAAACACTCTTGCGCTTCCTATACAGCCGCAAAAGCCAGAAAAAGCAAATACTGATAATCCTACTTTTAGTTTGAATGTAGACAAGTATACACACCAGAAAAACGTAAGTGCTGAAGAAGCGCGCATCCAAGATCTGGAAGCGGAACATAGAGAACAACTTGTACAGTATGACAACTCTATCTGGGAAGTACTTCCAGGGCAAGTATCTTGGTCAAATGTCATCAAGGTTCAAAATTGGGATGATCGCGATATTCGTAGCGATGGCGATGGTCAATTTATTGTGTCTTTTATCAAAGGAAAGAGCAAGCTAGACGTAAAAGTAAAGCCGGTACTTGTGGGAAAGGACTATAGAGCTGCACTAGATAAATTCAATAGAGAGTTTGCTAAGTACGAGGAAATCGCCACTGCAAGAAAAGCTCAAATCAACACTAAGAAGGCAGAACTAGAAAAAATAAAAGCGGTAAAAGCAGCTGCTAATAAAGCTGAATTTGACGCAAAGATCGCTGAGATGAGAGCGAATGGGTTGGACAATTTGGCTTCTAACGAAATGATCAAAAGAGAAGTGCTCAACTTTTTCACAGTGACTAGTTTTGGTATCTGGAATTGTGATAGACCACTTCCTCCTTACTTGACTCAGCTTAATGGTAAATTTACGGATCAGTTTGATGCGGAGTATGATGGCATCACTGCCTTTCGTGCTGACAAGAGTAGAAACACGGTAGCAAAATTTACAGCTACAGATGGATTGCGTATCCAGTTCAATGACAAATCTGACAACATGATGTGGTTTGTCACCAAGGAGAACAAAATCGCAGTGTATAGACCTCAAGACTTTAAGAAGATCAATAAGAAGCGTGGAGATTTCACCTTCGTGATGGATCTAGAAGAACAAACAATAGAATCAGAAGACGACATTCGAGAGATATTAGATTTTGAATAGATATCTTCGTAAAGAATAATTAACCTCTCTTTTATGGGGAAGGACTATTGCTGCTTTTTAGGAAGTAGTAAACAGCGAACTCCCCTTTTGAATTGTTCCTATGCTTTATTGCGTAGGAACATTTTTTTTGTTCTGGGGGATCCTGCAGCTAGAGCTTCCAATCCACGCGCCAGC
>JALZVN010000208.1 GCA_023299965.1 Saprospiraceae bacterium
CAATGTAAATCACTTGCTGTGTGGTACTACCATTATCATCTCTAGCAAAACCATTCATAACTCCATGTGTATTTTGCAGCCCTGAAGTATTATTATCTATTGCATTATCGCTATCTATATTGAAATCTTCAATGTTAGCATGCCCTATAAAAGTAATTTGTGAAGGCTTGAAAGGTAACCCGGTAATAGATTGTGGACCAGCTGCACTAATAATAAAGCTTCCTATATAAGTACTAGGACCTATTTGATTTTTGAGCCAACCGCTAGTCTCAGAATAAACATATATGGCTTCTTCATCTGCATCATACACTACCATACCATCTGAAGCACCTGTAATAGCGCTTCTCTCAGCACTGGTTACTGCATGCAAGCCCAACAATGAGTCTGCTGTTGGAACCTGAGCCACTAAAATAAATGGCGCGACTAAAGAGAAAAATAGTAGTACATATTTCATATACTTATTATTCATCAAAGATGCAGCCATATTGTTGTTTAAAATGTTAAAAATCACAAAAAGATGAAAAGGAAAGAGTGCACGCATTGTTATGGGGCATTTGACTTCGTTTCAGTATCAAACACTGGATACAGTAACAGCAGATTGCTTCAAAGAGGGTTTGTTAAACGATGAGAAGATGCCGAGGCTTTACGAAAAACTTCGTAAAACAATATTATTCCGTATTTTTAGCGGATACTATTTAAAGCAAATGTTTAGAACTTCATTTATTACATACTGGTCAATTTCTATTCTAATTGTCGTGCTATTGTCCTGTATGGATGATGATACTACTAGTAATCCTATACAGCCCATAGATCTCACCATCGAAACCAATCTCAATCCCAGTGGGTTCGCTCCCCTATCTGCTAAAATGAATATATCTTCCGAAACTGCGTTTCACCTAGAACTCACTATCAAAGGAAAACATGGCTCTAGATCTGATCTTAAGATTAGTCCTGAAGAGATGACTGATTTTCATGAAGTAGACGTACATGGGCTTTACGCAGGATATCCAAATGAAATTAAAATAATCGCTAGAGATGAAAACCAAAACATTGTAGCCAGTATAATAGATACTATACTGACTACAGCACTTATCTCTGATATGCCAGAGATTGAAGTTTTAGAGGAAAATCTAGATGAAGATTATATTGTATTGTATTTAGTCAACTACTATGGATACGATGTAGCGTTTCAGCCGCATCATCCATTCTTAGTGGATCAATTTGGAGATATTAGATGGTATTGGGACTTTACTGGTGATGAAGAACTGGGAGACTTGTTCTTCGATAATGGTTTATTTCATATGCAGAATAACGATATGGTCTTTTCTAGTTCTGCCTCCTACAAAGTCTTCATGACCGATTTATTTGGAAATGTTAAACAAAAAATTCTCCTAGGAGATTACTCATTTCATCACTCAGTGGTAGAAAAGCAAGATGGAAATCTACTCGTAACTGCTAATAAACTAAATCGCCCTACAGTACAAGATATAATATTAGAGATAGACACAGCCACTGCCTCTATTGTACATGTTTGGGATTTAAGCGAATCATTAGACAAAAATAGAACTACCTTGACATTTGACAGTAATGATTGGTTACACACCAATGGCGTAGTCTATGATGAACGTGACCATACCATCATCATTAGCGGACGCACACAAGGGACTGTCAAACTTAACTATGACAACGAGATACAATGGATCATGGGCACTCATAAGGGCTGGGGCAGTTCAACTAATGGTGTTGATCTAAATCAATTTTTATTGCAACCACTACACCAAGACGGCACTCCAATCACCAATCAAGCTGTATTGGATGGTGATGAGAATGCCCAAGATTTTGAATGGAACTGGTATCAACATTCTCCTATTATTCTCCCCAACGGTAACTATATGGTATTTGATAATGGACTAAATCGCAACTACCGTTCCGACTCCCTTTACAGTCGGGCAGTTGAATATGAAATAGATCAAGAAAACATGACCGTACGTCAAGTATGGAATTATGGTAAGGAGCTTGGTGCCAATGGATATAGTCGAGGTGCATCAAAGGTGAACTTTATGCCTGATATCAATCAAGTTATGTTTGCTTCAGGTGCGATCACCGAAAATGGTCCAAACCATGGTCGCATGATTGAGGTTAACAAGGAAACTAAGGAGGTGAAAATAGATATGAAAATAACGCCTCCTGAATCTTTTTTTAGCATCACTTTTCATAACGCACAGCGGTTTGAGTTTAGGTAGGTTGCAATGCTTAATAAAATATTTACACAAAAAACAACTAAAGGGTACCTCTATTAACCCCATTCATTGTCTAAAATGAAATTCTTCCAGAATTTCAGCAAATTTAATATCTGGTATACTTCGTTACTTTTCAGTCATTTAGCTAAGGCTAAATTCTCTCAGTCTAGTCTCGTCTGTCAAATTTAAATTTGATTTTAGCCTAATTCAGAGGTTTATAAAGGTACCCTAAAAACAAACAGTCCCGAAATCACCTTCAAGCAAAAAGGAGTATTAATTGATATATGATTAAAATGTTAAATATTTAGATGCTTAGTCAAAATTTGGTACATTTGATTGAGTAACAACAATATTGAGTTTAATAAAATGAAAGAAGAAGGCTCGTTTTTCTTTTCAACAAAGCGTCGACCACTACAACATTAGATCTAACTCAATTCAGTTTTTTGTTCATAATTATTTTCAAACCTTAAAATTTTAATTATGACTTATTTAA
>JALZVN010000209.1 GCA_023299965.1 Saprospiraceae bacterium
AGAATCATTTCTTGTCCAGGACAAACAAGAGTTTCTACTGGTGCGATAATAGATTGCGGAATATCAAAATAATCCATTGCTACCGTAAAATGTTTTACTGAAGAAAAAACTCCACTTGTCACTTCTACATGGTACTCTCCGGGTTCAGAAATACTAACCTCTCTACCATTACCTAAAAAAATTCCACTTGAATCATACCAGTTTATTGAAAGATCAAAAATATCATTCTGTGGTAGTGATACTTCCACACTTGGTTCTTGTATATCACTCAAGTCTCCATCCTTACAGGCCCCTTTGATTTGAATACACAAATCTGGATAAAGAGGAATAACCAACTCCGTATTACAGTCTGTATCCATATTAGTTAAAAGTAATTTATATATACCAAACCCTTTAACAATAGGCGTCAAGGTAGATCCACCTTCCAAAATACTACCCCCTTCCGAAGACCAACTATATTTAATCTCAGGACCAGTCTGAGCAACAATTCCAGTAATTTGCGATGGTACACCATTTTGAAATGGTGCGAATTGAGTAAATGGAAATCTAAAAAAGTATAAAGGATCAATTCCAAAAGTAATAGCTATCCTTTCTGCATAAAAACTACAATTGGTCAACCTATCCTTAATCACTAATGAATAGGTGCCTACGGAGCTAATTTTTAGTTTTCTTGGGTCTCCGTTTTCAAAAAACAAGGGATGTTGTTCTGGATTAATATCAATAGGACTATCCGGTAAAAAAAGAGCTGGTATAAATGACCAAGTATACGAATACCGATTCAAATCTTCAAAATCTTTAGATGGCACTAGAAAGATAGGACTGTCATTACAAGATAACAAATCAGATTGTTCAAGGTGAAAACTTATATTATTATTGCTACCATCTTCCACCAAAATCCAATGGCTAAATGTTTTTAATTCGGCACATTGTATTGTCTCATATACTGCTTCAAATCTGTATTCACCCTTCTCATAAACTTGAATCGATTCACCACTACCAATTTGTGTATCTCCCAAATACCAATTTATATCCGCAGATACTGGATAGTTTTTCGCCCACAATGTGACAACTTCTGAATCGCAATCTAAGATCCTGTTTCCGGTTTTTATTTGAAGTGGCATTTCAAGTTCTTTCTCCGCAAAAACAATTAAGGCTTCAAACTCTGTAGCGCAGCTAAAATCTTCTTTGTACACAGTCAAATAATAGGTATCTGACTCAGAAATAGTAAGAGAAGGTAACTTATTGAGACTGTCTGAAATAATCTCATTCTCTCTTCTCCATATATAATTTAAATTTAAAAGATCTGCATTATTTAGGACACCGATTTCTATTGAATCTTGATCACAAACAACTATATCTTGCATATAAAAAGAAACATCTATCTCGGTATCAAAGTGAGAAAATTGTAAATAATTAAAATCTGATGCCGCATCTTCATCTTCTTTGGAATTTGGACTATGTACTTTTATTTCTACAATATTTTTCCCGATCATCGCATGTATTCTACTTAGCATAACTTCTTCACTTTGCCCAGTTTGCAAAGCACCTTGCCATTCAAAAGATTCGACATGTCTATTTTGATGAATCAAATCTATAGTAGCAGAGGTTAACACATTTTGTCCTAGATTTTTCAATGCGACGGCCATCACTCTATCTGCGCTACATTCTTCAAATTCTATTACAGATACTCTATCGATACCCGCATCATTCAAAAACACCAAATCATCAGAACATCTAGACTCTTGCTTCCATAAGCTTTCTCGATTTTCCAAAAGTTTCAATTGCATTTTTAATGCTTGCCCTTGCGTAAAATTATTTCTACAGGAACGTGCATAGCCCATAATATTACTATTGGGATCAGGTTGATCTCCCAAGCCACCTAAGGCAACAGCTCTATAAGGATTATTTTGACTTGAATCATCTTCGTCCGTGGTGCAGCTATTGGCAGGAAAAGCACATGGCTCATTTTCATGACCATCTAAAGCTTCTACTGGAGAAGCAAATTTTGGAGGAGTGTCACATACCCTATCACCTGTCAATGTACAATCAGTACTACCGCAATCTTGCTCAATTCCAAAAGTATGACTTAATCCAAGATAGTGCCCCAACTCATGCGCCAAAGTAGAATTGCCCGTACATCCATTGATCAAACTAATAATATCACTCCCACCAGAATACAATCCGCAGCCACCACCAAAATCATTTAAAAAAACATTAATATATTTTTCCCTATCCCAAACAATAGAGGTCAAGAATGAATTATTTAAATTGGTGCCCACATATCTCATTATACCCGCACTAGGATTACCGCCCTCATCCTCTCCAGCTAGGCAAAAACTAATTTGAGTATCAGCGCCATAATATGGATTCTCAAAACTATTCTGCTGACTATTTTGCTGCCTAAAATAATCATTTGTGACTTTGATTAATTCTCTTACGGATTCAACGCGCGGATTAGATGAACTGCCCAATGAATCTCCTTCGTGAATGATATGAAAAACGATTGGCAAATTTTCGAACATGCCGTCTTCAATAATAAGCGTATCTTTTGATTTTACGAGATTTTGATACTTTGATTCGAATTGAATGTTTAGAGGATTTGTGTTATCCTCAAGGGTTCCACATTCCACGATTTGAGTTACACCATCAAAAGCGAGTAGCATAAGAAAGATGAATAGGCATAGAACTCTATTGGTTAGATAGTTCATGAAGGTTAATTTTCGGTTGTTTTGTTGGCTATAAATATACAAAGACAATTCCAAAAAATATGACACTTTGTATACGAAGTGTCATATTTAACATTATATCTTATCGATTTTATCTAACATTACTTTTGAGCCACCCCATTGAACCCTGCCAAAAAATATTTATCTTTATAGGCTAAATTAATCCGTACTTATGAAATTTCAACTCGATTCACCTTTTACACCAACTGGAGATCAACCTAAGGCGATCGAACGCATCGTAGCAGGAGTCAAAGCTGGCGATCAGTCGCA
>JALZVN010000210.1 GCA_023299965.1 Saprospiraceae bacterium
CTCTATTAACTATACTCTTGGTTGATCAGAAAATCAAAAATTTTCTTAAGCGAATAGAATAAATTTTTACTTCGTTGTTCGTCAGTCGATTAGCTAAGGATAAGCTCCTTCCTTACGCCTCGTCTAAATCTATTCTATTCTACTTTCAACTCAAGAAACAGTTAATAGAGGTAACCTAAAATATATAAAATGAAATACCTCACTTACATTTTTGCTCTACTGCTTGGAACAGTTGTCCTTTTTTACTCTTGCGATGATGACGCCGATGATGAAGGTGTTGTGTGCGTTCAGACTACATGGTTTGAAGATGCAGATGGTGACGGTTTGGGTAATCCAGATGTTAGCCAATTAGCATGTGAGCAACCAAATGGATTTGTTGCTGATAATACAGATACGGATGATGCAGGAGGAGTAAGTACAATAACGGGAGGAACTCCCGTATCTGCCTTTGATGACTTTAATGCAGATGCAGTAACAGTTTCATTTGATGGAGATGAGATTACTATCGAATCAAATGCTTTACCTAACCATACTTCACCATATTGGGACTCTAGTAATGAACTGTTCATTGATGCGATTATTGCTGATCCAAATACTATGTCTCCTGGCACAATCAGAGAAGGCAGTTATACACTTACAGTACCATCTTCTCCAGAATTAGCCTCAGCTTCATCTTCTACGGGATTGGGAGCGATAGGTATTGCTATCTCTGGGGCACCTATATTTAATGATGAAGAAGGACCCAATATTCAATTGACTGCCCAAGTTGCGTCAGGATTTGATTACGCAGGTGGACACAATGGACCTACTGGGTATCATTATCACTTAGAATCTTCAGATATTGAAGAGAATACACTTTTATCTTTTGATGATGAAAGACTAGTGGGAATACTTCAAGATGGATTCTTACTTTATGGTAGAAGAGATAGTGAGACAGGTGATTACCCTACAGACTTGGACGAGTCAGGAGGACACTTCGGTCCTACACAACATAGTAATGGAGAATCATTCTATCATTATCATGTTATCAACGAAATATTTGTTGAACCATATATTATTCTTTTTGGTGGAGACCTGCAAGGTACACCAAACCAGTTTATGTAAAACATCCTTTTAATTGTTTTAAAGCAATCATCCACTTAATGGATGATTGCTTTTTTTATAAAATAGTAGGAGTGAATTTTAATTTATTTTTATTACTCTCTTTCTTGATATTGTTCGGAGCTTGTACAGATAACAACGAGTCCACAACCGATGCCATTTCTCCACTAGTACAAGTTGATACTTTAGTTATTCCAGATGTTTTGATTTTAGATTCCATCTTAGTGTTTAGCCGAAACAATTCGCTTTGGACAAAGAATGAAGAGCTTTATTCTGGATATGCGATTTGCTATTATGAAGATGGTATACCCAAAGAAAAATTTGGAATACTCAACGGACGTAAACAAGGTGTTGCTTTAAAATGGGCTCCTGATGGAGAGCTCAAATATAAAGCATACTATCATAAAGGCAAACTGCATGGAGATAAAAAGGTATGGTCTTCAGATGAAAAACATGTATTGCTTTCCCATCTAAAATATCATCTCGGCAAATTACATGGAGAGCAGAAAAAATGGTACGATACAGGGGAGTTGTTCAAGCACCTCCAAATGAACATGGGGCGTGAAGAAGGCATGCAACATGGCTATAGAAAAAATGGCGTTTTGTTTGCCAATTACGAGGTCCGCGAAGGTAGAACTTTTGGATTGCAAAAATCAATTCTTTGCTTTGGCTTAGAAGACGAAAATATTCAAAATGAAAATTAATCCTATACTATATATTATGTTGCTTGCTTTTGTTGGATGTCAGAAGAATGAAAAAAATGGCAGCAGAGTAGGAGTACTTCCTTACTACCATGAGGCAACTTTTACGCCCCAATGGTTTCAGCCAGGCGATGCTGCTCTGGATACTTTCCACAAGATATCTCCTTATCAACTGTTGAATCAAGAGGGCGAAATAATAACAGGAGATAGTTTTAAAGATAAGATTTATGTGACTGATTTTTTCTTTACCTCTTGTCCAGGGATATGCCCAAAGATGACGACCAATATGAAAATGCTGCAAGACAAGTTTCTGGAAGAAGATGACGTTATGTTTTTATCTCATTCTGTCACCCCAGAAAGAGACTCTGTTTCTGTCCTTAAAGCGTATGCAGAAGATAAAGGAGTGATATCAAAGAAATGGCACCTTGTCACTGGAGAGCAGCAAGAAATATATAAGCTAGGCAGACGTGATTATTTTGTAGAAGAAGATTTAGGAATAGAAAAAGAGTTAGACGAATTTCTACATACTGAAAATTTCGTCTTAATCGATAAAAACAAATACATTCGAGGCATTTATAACGGACTTAGAAAGCCTTCTTTAAAACAATTGATTGAGGATGTCAAAACACTGCAAATGGAGAATTGATGTTTGTTAGAATGGTTTTTATTGATATATATTATTGGAAATTAACATTTGCAAAATGTTAAATATTTGAGTAGCGCAGTAGTAGTTGATCTAATAAGGATTTTTTTTCTAATTTGTAGACCTAACTATCAATTAAAACTAAGATCTATGAAATTCAATATCACTTTACTGATTATGTGCTTTGCCCTTATAGGATGTTTTGGACAAGCTAACAGTTCCTTTGATTTTGTAATTGGTGTTGACCGAAGTTTTAGAACCGTATCTTCTACCGAAGAGTCTTTAGAGGCAACCGCTGTTTTAGAAGCAAGAGCGCAAGAAGAGGCTAAACAAAACTGGAGAATCGGAGCCAATTATCGGAAGGAAATATCGGATCACGTATATTTAAAACTAGGCGCAAGATTGACGAGTGTGGGTTATTTAGTAACAGATAATTCTGATTTGATATGGGGAATTCAACACGATGGAATGGGAGGATTTGATCCAACTATACCTTCAGAAGAAGCTGATTTTGGGAATATTTATAACGATTATTGGTTTGTCGAATTGCCTATCACGGTTGGCTATATAAAGTCTGTGAATAAATTTTCATTTTATGCAGAAGCAGGTCTATCTCCAAATATTTATTTGACCACTCTCACAAAAGTAGAGGTGGGTGATGAAGTCACTAAGGATTTTCAAGGCACACCAAATATTAGGAGAGGGCAACTGTCTGGTGTTGTAGCGCTTGGAGCACTATATAATCTGAATGAGCAACTATCGGTTTTTGTGCAGCCTAGTTATAGGTATCATCTGACAAATATAGCGAATGAAGGATTTATCAATGAGCACCTGTATAGCTATGGTGTAGAATTTGGTCTACGAAAGAATCTGTAAATATCTATTCCTTTTTTATTCAAAGAGATTGTTAATCTCCTAATCAGTGGAAAATATTATCACTCGGTAAATCTTTATACCAGAGAACTAAGCCCGCGATAGGGGGAGAAGCGATACAAGCTGCCTGAGTAGGCTAGTGGACTAAGGAGATGTGAAGGCTCGATAGAGACTAGCAACGACTATAGTCCACAGACTAATCAGGTAGTGCGTACAAGCGGATCACCCGACCCTATGATGAGCAGCCATGGAGGCTGCTCCTCATAGGGGATCGCCCAAAGCTTACTTAATAACACTAATATCCCTCTAAAACAGCCTTTTTTGCTCAAAAAGAGGTAAACAATCCTCCATATCTACTGTTTTTCATAGCAATCAGTGAATTTTAAATAATATGGTAAATTTACGGTCTGAAATGGAGGATAAGAAGTTACATATGGAGCATGACAAGGGTGCAAATCAAGATGATCCGACGGCAAGTAGTCGAAAGCAGGATCATATCGAGATGGCGTTCCAGTCGCAGGTGGTGAAGGATCTGAAGGATGATCGGTTCTATTATGAGCCAATGTTGTCGGCGCATCCTGATAAAGGAGCGTCTGAAAGTTTAACTTTTCTTGGAAAGACGATGAAGGCGCCGCTGTGGGTATCTTCGATGACGGGAGGCACGGAGCTGGCGAATAAGATCAATACGAATCTGGCGAAGATATGTGGAGAGTATGGATTGGGGATGGGATTGGGTTCGTGTAGAAAGCTGCTTACGGAGGATACTTATTTGGATGATTTTAGGATGCGCCCACATATGGGTTACGATGTTCCATTTTTTGCGAACTTGGGTGTGGCTCAAGTGGAGGCTTTGCTAGTGGAGGATAAATTGCATCTTTTGGATGAGTTGCTCAAGAAGCTGGAGGTGGATGGCTTGATCGTGCATGTGAACCCTATGCAGGAGTGGTTGCAGCCTGAGGGGGATAGGTTTGTGGTGAGCTCTTTGGATACGGTGAAGCGATTGTTAGATAATGTGTCGCACAAAATCATTGTGAAGGAAGTGGGGCAAGGTATGGGTCCAGGGTCTTTAAAAGAGCTGATGAAGTTGCCGATTGCGGCGATTGAATTCGGTGCGATGGGCGGGACGAACTTCGCTAAACTAGAATTGTATCGCGGAGATACGATGCGGCAAGAAATATTTAGTAATTTAGCACTAGTTGGACATACTGCGGAGGATATGGTCGGCTATATCAACGACTTACATATGTCACTTGGTGACAATGTGGCTTGTAAGGAGTATATAATCTCTGGAGGCGTGAAGAGTTTTATAGATGGATACTACCTGATGTCAAAATTGAATGCCACGGGTATCTATGGGCAAGCTTCGGGGTTCCTGAAGTACGCGGTGGAAAGCATCGATGAATTGAGGGCGTACACGGAGGCTCAAATACAAGGCTTGGCTTTGGCTGAGGCGTTTTTGAAGGTGAAGTGAAAAAGTTGTTAATCTGTTTATGCGTTAATTTGTTTATTTGGGTTTAATCTGGAAATCTTGACTCCGTGGAATATGTGAATCAACAAATACACAAATACACGAATACACAAAAGCTTAAGCATGAAAATCGATGTTTAGCTTTTTGATTGGTGCAAGAAATATAAAAGGTAATTATTACAAAGAGATGGGTGAAAAGACGATATCTGGATTTTCGAAATTGTCCAAGCGAGGGAAAATCAAATGGATAGTAGAGAATTTTTTTAAGGATCCTGATACAGTTACTAAGGAGCTAGCAAGCTATTGGCACGGTAATGCTGCTCAGCAAAAGGTATTGGATGGATTTAGTGAGAACACTATCTCCAACTTCCCTATGCCGTATGGTGTCGCGCCCAATATGGTTATCAATGGTAAGACCTATTGTGTACCGATGGTAATCGAGGAGAGTTCTGTAGTAGCGGCGGCGAGTAGTGCAGCTAAGTATTGGATGAATAGGGGGGGCTTTAAAGCAGAAGTGATATCTACTGTCAAAATCGGTCAAGTACATTTTATATGGAATGGGGCTGGACAGAAATTGACTACGTTTTTTGAAGAGGTGAAGAATGCCTTGCTTAGCGATGTGTCAGAGCTGACGGCGAGTATGGAGGCGAGAGGAGGTGGAGTGAAAGATATAGAGCTATTGGATTTTACTGCAGCGCAATCAGGATACTATCAAATCAAGGTTTATTTTGAGACTTGTGATTCGATGGGGGCTAACTTTATCAACTCTGTGTTGGAAGCCTTATCTAAAGCTTGGACCAAAAGAATTAATACACATAGTGGTTTTGAACCAGGAGAGCAGCAGGTAGAAATAGTGATGTCTATTTTGTCTAATTATACGCCGGACTGTATCGTGAGGGCTTCGGTGTCTTGCGCTGTGACGGATTTGGATCAGACATTGAATAATGAAGAAAAGCATGCACTAGCGAAACGATTTGAAACCGCGATTAAAATTGCGCACATAGATTCTTATCGTGCGACGACACATAACAAAGGAATATATAATGGTGTAGACGCAGTGGTCTTGGCTACTGGAAATGACTTCCGGGCTATAGAAGCTTGTGGGCATACGTACGCGAGCCGCTCTGGTAAATACTGTAGCCTGAGTAACTGTGAGGTGAAAGACGGT
>JALZVN010000211.1 GCA_023299965.1 Saprospiraceae bacterium
TGTTTTTTCATGAGACATGTTTTAAGAGTGGTTTCACAATATTGTTGTTTGTTTAAAAAAAGCACTGGCTTTAGAAGGATGTTGATATGTTCTTTTAGTAAATGCATTAAATCTTAGTTCTTGTTTGTGCGCTAACACAAAAAAGTTAATAATAAATTAGGCTTGTTTATTTGCTCTTAAATTAACTTAGAAAGCACCTTCTTGCATTCTCAACTTTACCATTTATAAAACAGCAAAATTGGAATTCAAAGATTACTTTCTATTCTTAGAAAAATCTAAACTCGTTGTAATACGGAATCGGAAATTAAAGAATGGCAACATTTCTAATCAATAAAAAATGATAGAAGTAGTACCCATTTCGGTTAAGGAATAATCGATTTAAGAAGTGTTGTTGAATTTAAAAATAAACTTCACTAAATAGTAAAGCTATTTTAGTGGGGTAAAACATGGACTTACCTTAAGACTGGTTCATCCAAAGTTATTTCAACAAACCAAAGTTAGGTTATAAATAAATAAATAAATAAAGTTCAAAATAAGCGGTCATGCAATCTTTAGTGCACAAAGAGAGTATCACCATACAATATGCTGAATGCCTGCTAATTACGGCCAGTAAAAAATAAAAATACCTGAATAAAGACTCAATAAGCGGTCACCATATTTTAGCTATCGATCCTTCAAATAATAATACAACTCTGATTCATTTCATTTGAAAACAATGTGAATCTTGGATAAATATTATAGCAGAGAAATCACTTTACTCCTGCAAAAAAAAGAAGAACTTAGTGTTAAAAATATCTTAATATGGAAAATAATTGAAGAGAAGATTTAATAAATTAAATCAGAAATTTGATTCAATAGAATTGCATAAAACCTTATTGAATAATAATTTATGGGGTGCAAATCAATATTAAAACCGTTATGAAGAGGAACTATAGAATTGCTTACAAAAGTAATAGGAGACTTTTGCCGAGTATAACAATCTAGGCTTGAATAATATATGACAGTCCGAGATCAGCCAAATAATTTAAAATAGTCTCTTTTCTTCTTCTTGATATCGAAATAATTTCATTTGTTTCAAGAACAACTTGTGCTTCGGGACTTAACTGTATCCTTTTAATAAAAGTACAATTGATTATAAAAGAACGGTGAACTCTCACAAAGGCAAAATCATCAAGCAATTTTTCACACTGCCCTATTGATATAGCGACAGTAATAAATCCGTCAACTTTACTAAAAAAGTGGATCACACTTAGTTCACCCTTAGCCTCGACAAAGCAAATCCTGTTTATCGCAACTTCAACTTCCTTATTATTGCCTAAGGAAAAAGGCACCTTAAAATTCGTTGATCTAGATTTCAACACATTTGCCAGAAGTAATTTTATATCGATTGGCTTTTTCCCTCTAGGATTGTTCATTATTGGCTTAGTAATATTTTAATACTTTTATTCTCTAGACATTTATACAATATGTCTAATATGAAGCTTGATTCCAAGTCACTACAAATAAAAAACTCTAACAAATCAGGGTATGGTTAGTTAATTTAGATAAAATTAAACAAATTTCCATAAAAGGAAAAAGCAAATAATTTTGAATAAGTAAATTATCCGGCGAAATGCACTTTTCATACTGTGAACTGCAATTCTCTATTTGCAAAACGGTCTACTATTTCTAAACAAGACGATAGCTACATGTTAAAAAGTGGTGTCACGACTACTTTAAAAAAGTAACTTCTATCAAATCTAATATTTGATTTTTATTTTTAAGAGGATTTAACCTTATTGTAGATTAGCAGCTTGATAGCTAATGTTTTATATCTAAAAAAGAAATATTTATTGGAGAGTCTGTCCTTTTAACCAAAAAAACTGTCTCCATAAAGTGAATCATGAAATGAAATTGCATTCGCAAGCAATTAAAGATAGTGACATGATACAGATTTCATCAAAACTATTTATGGCAATGCTAGCTAAAATAAACACTTGATATATGGTATTCAGATTCAAGCTTCTAATAGATTTGAGAAACCGACATCTATCATGTACTTTATACTTGACTCTCTTCTTCGTCTAGATATTGGTATAACTTCTCCAGTTACTAGATGAATTTGAGCCTCTGGAATTAACTGAATGTTTTTTATAAACGTGCAGTTAACTACAAAAGAGCGATGGACCCTTAAAAAAGCGAAATTTTTAAGCATATCCTCACATTGTCCTATTGACATGGCTACAATTGGTGACTTTTCTACTTGATCATCCATATGAAGCACACTTAGCTCACCTTTTGCTTCTATAAATTGAATATTATTAATAAGAATCTCAATTTCTTTGTTATTTCCTTTTGAAAAAAACTTCTTAAAATCAGCTGATCTAGATTTTAATACATTTGCCAATAAGGATTTTACATCAACCGTATTTTCTTTTATTGTACTATTCATGCTTAGCTCTATATTAATGAAATCTTTAGTAGTTCACATGAATTACAAGGGAATGACTATTCCTTTATCAATAAAACTAAAAAGTTATAAAACCAGTTTATGAAATAAAAAGAGTAGAGAAAAAACTCTATATCTTTAGTCAAATATAATGATAAATTCACATATAAATCAAAATAGAAATTGACTTTTAGGCGAAGTGCATTATTTGAGTGGTAAAATGCATGACGCTATTAGGAATTTCCTTGATTATTGAACTTATTGTGCACCAAACAA
>JALZVN010000212.1 GCA_023299965.1 Saprospiraceae bacterium
ATACCTGGACTCAACTCCGACACAGGTCTCCTTAAAATCTGTGTAAATAACAACCCAAATTGTTGCAATGAAATTGAATTTTTCCCACCAATCTGCGAGCCAATAGATTGCACAGTGAATCAAATAGAGATTTTAAACACTAGTTGTAATTCAGATGGCACTTATGATTTATGGGCTAAGGCTGATATAAATATTATAACCGATTTTGACATCAATGTGAATATCAACGGGAACGATTTTGTAATACAATCTGATTCTTCTACTTTCTTCCACATAGATGGTATCCTTCCAAGACCACAAGGTGATGTTGACATCATCACTGTTTGTGTTTCTGGGTTTCCTAATTGTTGCAATACAATTGAATACGAATCGCCAACTTGTATACCGACACCTTGCGAATTTGAATTTGTAGAAATAGATTCACTCGGATGTCTTCAGAATGGCATCTATGGCTTGTCGGTTTCGTATAATATTTTAAACTCTTTTACGAGTCTCGACCTACTAGAAGTGTCTATCAATAACGGAAACTTTCAAGAATTTCAACAATTTTCTGATTTCGGGAGAATATTCTTAAATGATATTACGCCTAGACCAAATTCAGACTTTGACATTATCACAGTTTGTGTTTCAGACAAACCAAATACATGTGTTGAAATAGAATATCTACAACCTGAGGAGTGCAATACAGATGGTTGTATTGTAGAACTTATTGAGATTCTAGAAACGGAATGCAATCCTGACGGAAGTTATAACTTAACAGCTATCTGGGATATTGATATATTGAACACCGTTGACATTACAGTAAATATTAATGGTATAGATTATTCGCCAGAATTAGACTCATTTTCTATACTCACTATAGCAGATATTTCACCACAAGTTCAAAGTGATTTTGACATCATCACCTTTTGCGTAGATGGCAACCCAAATTCTTGTAAGACTATTGAATATCAAGTAGAATGCTCAGAAGATAACTGCAAAGTTGATTTTATAGAAGTCGATTCTATAGTGTGCAACCCTGATGGAACATATGACCTGCTTGTAGTTTATGGTATTTCTAATACAAACAATGAATTTATCGATGTTTTCATTAACAATGATTCTGTTCAATTTTATGAAAATAATGGTGAATTCATAATGACGAACATTACACCAAGAAGTAACTCTGAATATGGGCTTTTAAAAATTTGCCTGAATGACAATCCTGATTGTTGTGAAGAAATTGAATTTTTCCAGTCAGATTGCACTGATCAAATTACAGAATGTAACATTACGGATATCGAAATCAGAGACATTACATGTACTGGTGATGACTTCTATGAAATGTTCATTTCGTTCAACACTAATTTTGAAGACAGTTTATCCTTTACATATTATATTAATGGAGTGGCAGTAAGTAATTCCGCTTTGAATCAACTCCCTTTATTAGTGAGCAATATAAATATAAATGATAGTCTTAACATAAATCGTCTAACTGTTTGTATAAATGTTACTGGAGAAGTATGTTGCACAGAACTTGACTACGAACAGCCAAACTGCTTATCCAATGCACTGAATCCCAGTCTAGTAGAAAACATACAAATTTATCCAAATCCAGTAAACGATTTGCTTCATATTAATGAGTCTCCTCAGGAAGTAATAGGTTTATATCTATTAGATAATCTAGGCAGACAAATACGTTACATATCCTATCAACAGGATGTCAGCATAAACGTCTCTTCCTTGAATAGTGGGGTTTACACCCTTCAATTCCACACTGCAAAAGGTCAAACTATGAGTCGACGTTTTGTCAAAATGTAGTTATTATTTTACTTCATAAAAAGGGACATAATCTAACGAGTAGATTATATCCCTTATTTTTACATATGTTATGATGAATACCTCTATTCATTATCAGATATCTACACATATACCTAATTCTATATTTCACTTCTAATACAACAATATATAGTCACAACACCTTCTTAGTTCTCCAATAACGACAGGTTCACTGAATGCCTAAAGCTGATTATAGCCCTCTTTGTGATTCTGCGTCAATCTTTTTTGCATGAAGATTAATACTATATATCGAATAAATACATATAGAGAGACCGCAAGGTCGTCACATTTCTTGCCATTATAGGACAACAATCTGGTCCATAAAGAAACACATTACACTCTTTAAACAAGTAAATAATAAATCTTAATTAACACTTAAAACTTCTCCTCAATGAGAACAATTGTACTTTTCACTTTCTTTCTTTTCGCACTATGCTTTTCTAACATTAGTTATGGTCAAAGCTGTATCTCTAACGTAGTGGTTACGCAAGATGAATGCACTCCTTTTGGGGAATACAATGCATTTGTAACATTTGAAAACAGTCCAAATGTCGACTCTGTTTCTATATTTTTTGATGGAGCCTTTTTTGGAAATCATGATGCCTCTTTCCAACCAATAGTATTATCTCCAATCTTGTTTGAGCAGAATGGTAATAATATACATTTGGTAGAAGTAGAGAGTACGTCAAGCAGCACTTGTCGTGACGAGATTTCATTTGAAGGTATTTGTAATTTTGGAGCTAACGACTGTGTATCTGAGCTATTCTTTGTTGACGCTTTTTGTGTAGATAGTACATTACAATTTGAAGTAAATTATACTTTCTTAAATCCTGTTTCAGAAGGACATATATACGTAAATGATGTGTTTATCGCCAATACAACTACAGGAGAAAATCAATCGCTAAGCTTTAGTGTTGACAATATCAATCCTCAGGGTGTATATGAGGTTGTAGTACGTGACGCAGAGTTTTCAAGCTGCGGTGACACTTTAACAACACAAGTAGCACCATGTACCGAGAACTGTACTGCAGGGTTTGACTATTCTACAACTTGCAATTCTGATGGAACCTTTAATATTTCTTTGTTTCATTCAGATAGTCTTTTGACTAAAGTGTATGTAAACAATGAATTTATCAGTCTACTGGAACCAGAGGCTAACAGTCCATTTTTGATTGAAGGAATTGAAATAGATACAAATCAATTAGCGCATTCTATTACAACTTGTCTTGAATCTTCACCTTCATGTTGTAGAACTATTACTTTTGAACAACCAGATTGCGCACCATGTGACATCAATCTAACGCTAAATGAATCATCGTGTCAAGGATTCTTTCCAGTATTTGACATTACATATGATATAGCAAATCCAGTAGGTACTCCTCAATTTATTGTGAACGGCTCTGTAATTCAATCCGCGCAAGCAGGGGAAAATGTATCCTTGTTACTAAACCCAGAGATCATTAATGACCAAGGAATATACATTATAGAATTAGTAGATCCTGCTTCTCCATCATGTGCAGATACATTAATAATAAATGAATTTTTCTGTGAAGAATGTGTTGTTGAAACAAGCAATCTTTTAACGGAATGTATTGCAGGAACAGAAAATTATTTAGTGGAAGTTGATATTTTTAATTCGGGTCTTGGTCAAGTACTTGAATATTTCATCATTCACCAAACTGGGGAAACTTTTGGTCCTTTTAGTAATATTGGAGCTAATGGTGCAGTAGAAGCATCGTTCGAGGTTTCTAATAGTCTACAAGGACAATTTCAGATATTTGATGCAGACGGTATTTGTACAGCGTTCTTTAATACCCAAGTAGATTGTAATCCAAATACGGAATGCTCTATTACAAATGTACTTCTAGATTTCGCGTGTCAAGATGAATCTACCTTTGATGTATTTATTCAGTTTGCACATTCGAATGTCACTGGAGATACTGTAGAAATAGTAGACATCAACGGATTATCTTATGGTTTCTTTGATGTAAATCAGCAACCCATAATTATACAAGCAAATACACTTGGTCAAGGTGTGAATCCATTTGGAGTAATTATAAACAATCCAACAGATTCAAACTGTGTAGCAGAGTCTAACATCATCGGTGTAGAATGCGACATAGCAGCTACCTGCTCTATCTCTAACGTTTTAATAGACTTCGCTTGCTTAGACGAAGACAATTATCAAGTATTCGTATCCTTTGAGCATACAGGAGTTGAAGGAAATATGGTTTCCATTACAGATATAACAGGGAATACAATTGGCTTCTTTGATGCTAATCAACAACCAATCATAATCGAAGTTGATAATTCAAATGGAAATAATAATACATTTGGTGTTTTTGTAGAAAGCGCTTCTGATGCATCTTGCTCTGCAGGATCAACTGTAATAGAAGTTGACTGTGCTACAACAGAACCATGTGCAGTATCATTTCTAGAGATTCTTAATACAGAGTGTAATACAGACGGAACGTTTAACTTGACTGTAAACTATGACATCAACATTCAAAGTGCTGAGGAAATAGTAGTCAACGTAAATGGAGAAAACTTTAACGTTGTGCCTAATCCAAATTTTGTCTTTACAGTTGAAGGAGTTTCGCCAAATTCCAATAGCGACTTCGGCTTAATAACTATATGCTCTGCTGAGTTCATGAATTGCTGCAACGAAGTTGATTTTCTTCAGCCTGATTGTGCTGTTGCGCAATGTGAAATTGGAGGAATCGAATATGAGGCAGTGTGTTTAGACTCCACGGGATCATTCATGGTGAACCTATTCCTCAATCCAACAAATTCAAGTGGAACAGTATTCGTAACTACTTTTGCTGGTCAGGATCTTGGGCAATTTGATGCAACGCAACAACCCATTACAGTTGGTCCATTCAGTCCAGATGAGTTAGACAATAACGGCATTGGATTTATTGTTTGTGATGTACAAATGGATGGATGCTGCGCAGAAGTATTAGCTACAAATATTAATTGTCAGCCAATTGTCGAGCCTTGTGCAGTAGAATTTATTGAAATCATATCTACAGAATGCAATACAGATGGAACATATAATTTGACTGCAAGCTATAGCATCGTGAATCAAAATAACGACTTTATTGATGTATCTATAAATGGCAGCCCAACGCTATCATTTAACAATACTGGAAGTCTAGTTATTAACAATATTACTCCTAGACCAAATTCAGATTTTGACATTTTAGAAATTTGCTTAACTGACAATACAAATTGTTGTCTTACAACTGAGTACGTTCAACCAAATTGTATAATTGAAGAATGCGAAATAAGTGGTATTGAATATGAGGCAGTCTGCATAGACTCATCAGGAACTTTCATGGTAAATTTATTCTTCGCGCAAACAAATGCAAGTGGAACCGTAACGGTGACAAACTTTGCTGGGCAAGATCTTGGGCAATTTGATGCAACGCAACAACCCATTACAGTTGGTCCATTCGGCTCAGATGACCTAGACAATAACGGCATTGGTTTTATCATTTGTGATGCACAAATAGATGGATGCTGTGCAGAAGTATTTGCTACAAATATTGAGTGTGAGCCAAATGTTGAGCCTTGTGCAGTAGAATTTATTGAAATCATATCTACAGAATGCAATACAGATGGAACGTATAATTTGACTGTTAGCTATGGTCTAAACATTCAAAATGCTACAGAAATCACAGTTAATGTAAATGGTACAGATTTAAATGTAACTCCGAATCCAAATTTAGTATTTACTATTGAAGGAATTACGCCTAGAGCAAACAGTGACGAAGATATTATAACAATATGCTCTGCTGAATTCATGAACTGCTGTAACGAAATTGAATATTCACAACCAGATTGTACAACAAATGAAATGTGTTCTATTGGATTTATTGAGTATGAGGCAATCTGTTTAGACTCTGCTGGTACATTCATGGTTAACTTATTCTTCAACCCATCTAATACAAGTGGTGAAGTGATTGTAACTAGTTTCAACAATGAAATGCTCGGACAATTTGGCGCAAATCAAACACCAATCATGGTAGGTCCATTTACAGAAGACGATTTGGATAATGGTGGTATAGGATTCATAGTTTGTGATGCTCAGGTCAACGAATGTTGTGCAGAAGTATTTGCAACAAACATCGCTTGCCCTAATAGTAATGAACCATGTGAAATTGAGTTTATCGAAGTCATCTCTACTGAGTGTAATGCTGACAGCACGTACAATTTAAATGCTACATATAGTATCGCGAATGGAGACAATGACTTCATTAATGTAACTGTAAATGGAGGAGCTACACAGCAATTAAGCAATTCTGGATCAATCTTAGTGACTAATATCATACCTAGAACGAATTCTGATTCGGATATTGTAGAAATTTGCCTAAATGACAATCCAAACTGTTGTTCAGTGATTGAATATTTTCAACCTAACTGTACATCAGAGCCGCAAGAATGCGCAATAGAGATAGTTGATGTTGAGTTCTTCTGTGATGATCAAAATGATGAAGAGATATTCTTCATTCTTGATGTAGTTGGAAACAACAATAATGACTTCTTGGTATTTGCAAATGGAGTACAAGTGGGTAATGGAAATACCGCTAACCAAACTACAGAAGCAGGTCCTATCGTAACAAACGATGACGGTTTCTATTTAATAGAAATTATTGACGCAAATGATGCTACTTGTAGATCTGAGTTTGAATTGACTCAAGCTTTCTGTCCAGCAGATTGTTTTATTGGCGAAGTCGATGTAGTCATAGAGTGTCTAGATCAAGAAACTTTTGCTGCAAGTATTACTTTCCCATACGATGCAGATCATCAAGATGGTGTAATCATAAGAGGAAACGGAACAGACTATGGTGTATTTGACGGATTTGATCAACCTATTGTTATAGATAATTTGACCGCTAGCGACAGTCTAGATTGGGAGTTTATTATTATTGACAATCAAGATGATTCTTGCCAGTCTACTGCTGCTGTAGGAGAAGTAAATTGTTCTGACGAAGAAGTGGAGTGCATCATAGAAAATATAGAGGTATTCGATCTAGATTGTATCGGAGGAAACGAGTACTCTTTATCGTTGAATTTCCAAACAGGTACGAACGCAAACATTCCATTCTCATTCTTTATCAATGGAGAATCAATGAGTGCTACTACGACTAATACGCTACCCTTGACCTTGTTTGGTGTATTACCAAATCCGGATAGCAATGAGGACGTTATTACAATTTGTTTAGATGACTTAGCAGAAGAATGTTGTGTAGATTTCAGCTTCGAGCAACCTCAATGTTTGTCTAACTCAGTAATAGATGAAACACTTTTGGATGCCGTAAGCATGAGTCCTAATCCGACTTCTGACATGTTGTATATCAATGATATTCCAAATGAGATCATCGGATTAAATGTGATCGACAATTTGGGTAGAACAGTTGAACAACTAAGTGCTCAGCAAAACCTAAACATAGATGTTACTAATTACTTGAATGGTGTATATACTATCCAGTTCTTTACAGAAGACAACCGAGTGATGAGTAGAAGATTTATAAAGATGTAAATATTAACCAACTTTAAATATTAAGGGGCATAGACTAAAAAGTTTATGTCCCTTTTTTATTTGAGAACTAGTACTTGTATACGAGCCAAGCAAATAAGTCAGGGTACCAATCTAAGGCTAAGGGATAGTAGTCATCGACTGCAAGGAGAGTCCGACCATAGGAGGACCTGGTGACGAATAGCCCGACCAGAGGGCGTATAAAATGAAGCGATAGCGAAATGAAATACGCCCTCTGGACGCCCCAAATATTTATTATAAAAACTTTCTGTAGTAAATACAAAAGGCGCTACCCAACAAAATGGATAGCGCCTTTTGGGATACTATAAACTTATATTCTCTACTTCTCAATAATCAACTTATGAGAAATGAACTCGTTTCCATCGGTTAAGTTCATGAAATACATTCCTTGTGCAAGATCTTGCACTTGAAGCGGTACAATGTTCTGACCCGCTTGAACGGATACAGATTGCTGAACGTGCACTTTACCTAACACATCTAATAGTACCATTTGCAAATCCATAGCTTCTTTAGAATTGACTTTCAACTCTGTGTATGATGCTGTCGGATTAGGGGCAATAAATGAAGTAATATTGTCCTCTAAAAATGTTGTTGACACCGGCACTATATTGCAATCGACCTGCGCCGCTACGTTTATAAAGTAAGATTCATCCGGGTCTCCAATATCATCTGGATAGACGATAGGTGCTCCGGTTGGGAATAAAAAGTTGAATGCATTCAAGGTAATCATCAAATCGTAATCGCCAGGTGCAACGGTCTCATCAGTTGTACCAGTGATCACAATACAAGCCAATTCTCCAGGTTGAAAAACACAATTTGGAGGATTACAAGCGTAATCAAAACCTGGAGGTAAGCCTTCAATGGCACCTTCTAAGTTAATAGAAACGGAGTCAATCGCAATCTCTGTACCCAGTACTGGAAAAGCTGATGGGGTAAGTGTGGATAAGATTTGTTCGTAAAAGAACCCAACACATGTAGAATCTAATCCACCATCCAAGTCCACAAAGTTATATGGCTCTGGAAGAATGAAAGTCGTATCTGGAGATACGTCAAAGGGTAAACATGCTTCATCTTGAGCGAAAAGGTTCGCGACAAACAGCATGGAGAGTAATAAAATTGTAAATGTTTTTTGCATGATATTCGTTTAATTTAAATTACATTAGTTCTTGACAATTAGAATTCTACAAAAGTAACACTATTGAGGTGTATTAACATAACCTATGACTAATATAATGCGTCTTGCACTGTTTTTTATGCTTTTAGGACTCTATGTAGCCGAAGTTAACGCACAGCAGTTCTCTGTGACTGGCTCGGTGGTGGATGCCTCAAATGGCGAACCTTTGATAGGTGTAACGGTGAGGACTGAAGATCATGGAACGACCACCGATCTTGGCGGGAAGTATACTTTAGAGATTGGTCAAGAGTCGGTCATACTCTTTTCTTATGTTGGATACGATGATCAAGAGGTGACCGCAATAGAGGCAGCAAACAGATTCGAGATAGTACATATCAGCTTGATCGCTTCTGAAAATCTCTTGCAAACTGCTACCGTCACCAGTGGAAAATATGAAAAAGCACTTGGAGAAATAACAGTATCCTTGGAGCTGCTCAAACCTGAACTGCTAGAGGCTGTCAATGCCACCAACTTGGATGGAGTGCTAGAAAAGGTACCGGGTGTAACCGTGATTGATGGTCAAGCTAATATCCGTGGCGGAGCGGGTTATTCTTTTGGAGCGGGTTCTCGGGTGCTGCTCTTGATTGATGATATTCCTGCCCTACAGTCAGATTCTGGAACTGCCAACTGGGATGATATTCCGATAGAACTTACCAATCAAATAGAAGTGATCAAAGGCGCATCCTCTGCCCTATTTGGCTCTAGTGCGATGAATGGCATCATCAATCTAAGAACAGATTTTGCGAAGGAAAAAAGAGAAACTAAGGTCGCTACTTTTGCTACTATATATGATACTCCAAAGGATGACAGTAAAAAATGGTGGGGCAATGGCAATGATACTATCCCTTCAGATATAGGTGCCTACGTTACTCATAAACAGCGATTTGGTAAACTGGATGTTGTAGGAAGTATATATCTGCGTAATCACAAAAGATGGAATCGAAACACTTTTGAAACGTATGGACGAGGTGCTTTAGGACTGCGGTATCGTTTGAATAAAAAATGGACTATTGGGCTCAATGCTAATCTAAGGGACGGAAGTAATGGCTCGTTTTTTTATTGGCAGGATGCGGAATCGCTCGCATTGACTGGGAACGCAACGACTATCACACGCAACGACAATACACGATTGATCATAGATCCTCTAATACAGTATATAGATGGGAATGGAAATAAACATAAGTTTCTAAGTCGTTACTATAATGTGCGTAACAATGTGATAAATAATCAATCCAACTTTTCTTCTTTGTTGTATGGAGAGTATCAATATCAAAAGCGATTTTTTAATGCTGATCTGATTTTTACTACAGGTGTGGTAGGTACGTACACGGAGTCAGAATCAGAGCTATTTAGCGATGTACCTTTTGACTCTAATAATCTAGCGTTGTATGCACAGGCAGAGAAGAAATTTTTTGATAAATTGAATATTTCTCTTGGGGTAAGATATGAACGCAATCAGATCAATGCGCCTGATTCGATTCTTGTAGGGGATGAACTCATGGCAGCTGGTTCTGATACGGAGGCTCGACCTGTTTTTAGACTAGGACTCAACTATCAAGTAGCGGATAATACTTATCTACGGGCTAGTTTTGGTCAGGGTTATCGCTTCCCTACTATTGCTGAAAAATTTATCAGTACTTCGGTAGGTTTCCCCATCTCGCCCAATCTAGATTTGCAATCTGAACGGGGATGGTCCGCAGAAATTGGGCTTAAACAAGGGATCAAAATCAATGAGTTTAAAGGATTAATCGATATTGCTATCTTTCAAACGGAATATCAAGATATGCTTGAATTTGCTTTTAGCAATGTTTTTGCCCTTGGTTTTCAGTCGCAAAATATTGGCAATACCATCATCCGAGGAGTAGACTTTAATATAACAGGAGGCGGTAAATTGTTTAATCAACTTCCTCTAATGGGCTTAATTGGGTATACCTATTTGGATCCACGGTTTAGCGAATTTGGGATTCTAGAAATGTCAGGAAGTTCGTCTGAAGAAAATATCCTCAAGTATCGATATGAACATACCGGCAAGCTGGATATTGCTACTGACTTCAAAAAATTCAATGTTGGTGTAGCTGGGTTTTATTATTCTAATTTGGAAGCAATTGATCGCCTATTCCTTGTTTTGATACCAGGATTAGAAGAGTACCGTGAAGTAAATAGTGGTGATTTCTCTATATGGAATCTACGATTGAGTTATGCCATAAATGATAAGTATAAGGTGAGTGCTCATATGAATAATGCTTTTAACAAAGAGTATACACTAAGACCAGGGATAATAGAGGCACCAAGGCACTTTACACTAAGATTGGATGCTAGTATTTAGCGTTCTTAACATTTTTTAACATTTTGGTAGCATTCTTTAAATATACTTAACTTTACATTCGTTTACTTTTATATCCTTATACTCGTTTTAGAATTATTAGACAATAAAATACCCTATTATGAAAAAGATATTAATTGCTCTCGTTGCTGTATTTAGTATAGCATTCATAAAGCACTCAGAAGCGTCTACTGGCTTATTGCTTATCAAAGAAACGGCATCCTTTATCTCTATCAATACGATATTGAGCCAT
>JALZVN010000213.1 GCA_023299965.1 Saprospiraceae bacterium
TTGTACGCATTGGAATTATTCTTTTAGGAAATTAATATTCCGAGTAAGTCCTGAGTACTTTGTTCTCTTTACCGCAGAGCCTTTGAATACTTTTCTAAATACGTCTTCACTTATTTCTTCCCAGTCTCTTTTATTCATGGTCAACAAATCTGGGTGAGGCAAAAATTCTGGTTCTTGATGTGGTGAAGAGAATCTATTCCATGGACAAACTTCCTGACAGATATCGCAGCCAAACATCCAGTTTTCAAATTTTCCTTTCATTTCAGATGGGATCTCATCTTTGAGTTCTATGGTGAAGTAGGAAATACACTTGCTTCCGTCTACTACATATCCATCTTCTGCGATTGCATCCGTAGGACAAGCTTCTATACACTTTGTACAAGTTCCACAAAAATCTTTGATGGGTCCATCGTACTCAAACTCTTGATCTAGTATAATCTCTGCCAAAAAATAATATGATCCTTTCTTAGGATGAATCAGCAAGGTATTTTTTCCGACCCATCCGAGACCAGATCGTCTAGCCCAATCTCGCTCCAACACAGGAGCAGAGTCTACAAAGCATCTTCCATCTACTGGATGTCCTAGCTTTTCCTCTAAATCAAAAAGTAAGGTTTTGAGTTTGTACTTGACGACATGATGATAATCTTTACCCTGTGCGTATCTTGATATTTTAGGAGCCTTATCGTCCGTTTGTGTTTTTTCTGGATAGTAATTATACATCAAACTGATAACCGACTTTGCACCCGGGACTAGTAAGGTTGGATCTACACGTTTGTCAAAGTGATTTTCCATGTACCCCATCTTACCATGCATCCCCTGATTGAGCCATTCTTCTAAGCGCTTGGCTTCTGGTTCCATGCGTTCTGCTTTGGATATACCTACAAAGGCAAACCCTTCGGCATAAGCGCGCTCTTTAAAGTACTGGGTGATTTTCTCTTTTGACACAAAACAAAGATAAACTAATCCACAAACTATGGATTGAAGTACTCCATTTTACTGTAGTATTGAAAAATCTAGGGCAGAAAATATGGATAGAGTCGTAGATAATAATAGCATAAAACCCATTCCAAAGAATGGATTTTATGCTAAAAAAAATGTGAAAGGGTATAAGCTATTTTATTGCTATAAAATTATTTTTTACTGCTTATGTTGGCAGCCTTTTCTTTCTTCTTTTTTGCTTTCATCTCCTTCTTCTCCAATTTCAACTCCTTTTTCTCCGCTTTCTTTTTTTGCTTTTCCGCATACTTTTCAGCTCTGATCGCTCTCAATCTTGCTTCTCTTTCTCTTTCAGCTTGTAACTCTTCTAGCGTAAGAGGTTTAGGTGAATCGTAACTTGGCTGTGAAGTTTGTGCGGACATCATAAAGGACGTCATCATAAAAATTGCAAATACTAGGTACCTCATATTTTGTAATTTTAATTGTTCAATCTGATATACCTTTTGCTTTTTAGATGGCCACCTACCTTTTGATTAATTGATCAATCTCAGTCTTAAATGCAGATAGCTATCGAGACACGTTTGCGAAGACTATCCTAGCGTCTTTGACCTTGACAAATTATATCTAAAATTTAGTGTAACATTAAAAGGTACTTTTATTCATCGTGAGACTATAACAATGTTGCCTTTGTCCAAGTTTTGCTAATGTTTAATCTTGTCTTCCACAACACACTTTAAGGCTTATTTGGCGATAAAATTAAACTCCGTACTCCATTTTATAGCAGAATGACGTTTTAGTAGACGGATGTACTAAACTAAGTTGTATTGAATGAAATAGCATAATCAGTATAGTATACCTGCCTGACTATCAAAGCCTAGTTCAAATACGTATTCTTTATATAATTTTCTAATAGTCAGATACTTAGCACTTATAAATAAACCATTTTAAAAACAAAGCGCGGAATAGATCGTTATATCCTATGAGTCCACTTCAAAAAATGAAGAATATTGGGTGAGATTTTGTATTTTAGGATGAAGTGATGCTTGAGCATCAGCTCTTCTATAATAGGAGAAATTTCTCCTAAAGTAATAATTTTAGTTTTACGAGTTATTAGCACGGACTCATAAAATATATTCAGGGCACTTCAATAAGAAATTCTATCATGAAACAGAAAGTAAAATTTAAAGACATTATTAATCGCGACAAGCCAGTGCTTGTTGATTTTTATGCTACTTGGTGTGGACCATGTAAGCAACTTTCACCTATCGTAAATTCTCTTAAAGGCGAACTTGCGGGTAAAATGCAAATTTTAAAAGTGGATGTAGACAAGAAAAAAGCAATATCTAGCAAGTACAAAATTAAGAGTCTTCCTACGCTGGCCATTTTTCAAAATGGAGAAATCATTTGGAGGGAATCTGGTTTAAAAACAAGAGCTCAATTAGTAAAAATCACGAATCACTTTTTAGAAAATGCAAGTGCGTCAAAAGATAATAAAAGTGACGCTCCTAAAAAAAGTGGATCTTGGTTTAGTAGATTATTTAAAGGATAGTAAATTTTTCTTTAATAGACCTAGTCGATATGCAAGACCAAATCATTATAATTGCCACTCTAAAACTTATAGACAATAAACTAGAGGAACTGACAGAGGTCATAAATGATCTCCAAGCGCATTGCATCAATACGGAAAAGGGAATGCTACAATACGATTGGTATGTCTCAGAAGAATCTGATTTCATAAAAGTACTTGAAACCTATACTAATTCTGATGCGGTCCTTTTTCATTTTGACAACTACAAACCCTTCGTATCGCGAATGAATGATTATCGGTCTTTTGTAAGCTTAGAAGTCTATGGAAATGCGAGCCCTGCTCTTCGTAATAGAGTTCAGAAAATAAACGCTCAGCATTTCAAAGGCATAGCTTTTTTGCACCAAGACACATAGTATACACAAGGTCCCTAAGTAAATAATACCACTGTGAAAACATAGCTACTCTACAATTTGTAATCTTGCGAACTTGAGCATGATTCTACGCTCTGGATTATCTACAGCAGGAAAGTGGATAGTAGCTATCTTATTCCCTTTTCCACCATCAATCTTGTTGACTTTACCTTTACCAAACTTGAGATGGATGACCTCCATACCCTCTCTTATATTAGCATTAGGGCTAGGTTGGAAGGTCTTAGGATCTACCAAATTAGGTTGATTGGCTCTTTTTCTTACCGTATTAAAATTGCCTCTCACAGAAGAGCGTGTCGGGCTACTTTCCGATATATTACGACTACTTATCGCAGACGTACTTTCAATATGATTTCTATCTATTTCTTCTAAGAAGCGACTAGGATTGTTGTAACGTAGTTTTCCATATTGATATCTACTCTTTGCAAAGGTTAGGGTTAGAAATATTTCTGCTCTTGTGATGGCTACATAAAACAAACGTCTCTCCTCATCCATTCCATCTGGAGACTCCATCGACATGAAAGAAGGGAATAGATTTTCTTCCATTCCTCCTACGATGACAGACTTAAATTCTAAGCCCTTAGCAGCGTGTACCGACATCAAAGTAACGTAGTTGTCTTGGTCTTCTGAACTATCTTGATCTGTATATAAAGCAATGGTTTGAAGGAATGTAGACAATGATTTATCATCTACTTCTTCGCCCACTATTTCTTCATCGTTTTCTACAAAATCCTTTACTCCATCTAACAAAGCAGTAAAGTTATCCATCCTGCTTGTTCCTTCTGTTGTCTTATCTGCTTTGAGCGTGCCTTGCAATCCAGATTTGCGAGCAATAATAGAAGCGGCTTCATAAGCATCTACTGTCTGACTCGTTTTGCTAAATGCGGCTATCATTTTGATAAAATCCAAAATTGTTTGCGTAGTCCTTGCAGGCAGTTTCACTTTCGTAAGACTCTCCCACATACTGATTTGATTGTCCGCAGCAAAGGTGGCTATCTTATCTATAGTCGTCTTTCCGATTCCTCTCTTTGGATAATTGATT